>JAXITL010000050.1:0-13355 GCA_034680125.1 Chitinophagaceae bacterium | reverse complement strand
TTTTTACCCAGCAAATGCTTCATTGCATGCGCTTTTATTTTACAAAGTTGGATCTTTTTGAAGCCCTCTAGTTATACTAATCAAGGTTTAGTTTACAAAATTCATTGATTCACGCGCAGTAAAAATATGAATAGCTTGGGACAGCTGCTCTAGGGATAGAAAGGGATTTAGATTGGACGACTACATCCGTTATTGCTGCTTTTTGATTACTTAATCTTCGTAACCACTTTTAATGATTGTTGAGATCATTTTAAATTGCTGCTTGGCATTAAAATCGTGCCGTGCATGCGCTGGAATAATCACGCCATCACCCAGTTTGAGCTTATGTTTGGTGCCTTTTCTGTTACCTACGGCGCTCCCTGATTTTACCTAGTTCCACACATAAGGATGCAATAGACTCTTGTCTATTTTCGGCAAAGAGACTCTGCATGAATTGTAGTTCGGTTGAGTGTTTCGACCGAATGCACTAATGTGTATGTTGTTATGACTAGAGTTTTCTGATAAAGGTTCCCAGCAAGTCTTTGAATTGATAGCCTTCTGTAAATCGATTTTTGCCGATTTTTTTATATTCAGAAAGAGACCAAAGAATAAACTCTCCCAAAAAATAACGATCTTCTTTTGCTACGTTTGGTTGGTATTTATGGATTATATTTTGAAGCGGTACAATCGCTTCTATTTGCAATTGATAGTCTCTATCTTCATCATCGTCCATGAGCTCTACTTCATTTTCTATAAACCAATCTATAAGCTCTTGGTAGGGGCTGCGCTCTGTTGCTTTTTCTAGTTTTTCGATTTTGGGGAAATACTCTGCAAACAATGTTTTTAGAGCCTCGCCAATTAATTGCTCTGCTACTTTTATAGCCCCTTCTTGCTCCCCTTCATATACGAGTTCTATTTTGCCCGTTATGGAGGGAATGATACCCATAAAGTCAGCTAAGCGTACAGTAGTTTTTTCAGAACCATGTTGCAGTGCACGTCGCTCTGCAGTGCTCAATAAATTTTCAAAAGCGGTGATGCTCATTCGGGCGCTTACGCCACTTTTATAATCAACAAACTCACTTTTTCTGGCTTCAAAGCCTATTTGTTCAAGGATGTCTTTTGCTAAGCCTGGCACATAGATTTGATTACTTTGTCGGCCGTCCATATTGGCTTCTTGTTCTGTTATGCTGCGCGCAATTTTTATATTCTCTGGGTAATGGGTGAGGATTTGAGATCCGATTCTGTCTTTTAATGGTGTGACAATGCTTCCTCGGTTGGTATAGTCTTCTGGATTAGCCGTGAATACAAATTGAAGATCTAGAGGCAGTCTTAGTTTAAATCCTCGTATTTGGATGTCTCCCTCTTGTAGAATATTAAACAAGGCCACCTGTATGCGGGCCTGTAAGTCGGGAATTTCATTGATAACAAAAATGCACCTATTGGCACGGGGGATCATTCCAAAATGAATAACCCTATCGTCGGCATAAGAAAGTTTTAAATTGGCCGCTTTGATTGGGTCTATATCTCCAATTAAATCGGCAACAGTAACATCTGGAGTGGCTAGTTTTTCATAAAAGCGTTCGCTACGATGTAGCCATTGTATGGGTGTTTTATCGCCCATTTCGGCAATTTTATCTTTTGCATAACGCGAGATAGGCTGGAAGGGATCGTCATTGATTTCAGAACCTGCTACCACCGGAATCCACTCGTCAAGTAAATTCACCATAAGCCTTGCTAGCTTTGTTTTTGCTTGTCCGCGAAGTCCTAGTAGATTAATATTGTGCCGGGATAAAATGGCACGTTCTAATTCTGGAATTACGGTATTTTCAAAGCCCCATACTCCTTGAAAAACAGTTTCTTTTTTGCTGATTTTTGATCGAAGATTGTCTCTTAATTCGTCTTTGATGTTTTTGCTCTTGTATTTTGCTTTTTTAAGGGCTGCTATGGTTTGTATTTTTTGAATGTCCATTTTCTTTTTTTGAGTTGGGGTTTATTTGATTCTTTTTTTTCTATTCGTTTCGTAATCTTCAAAAATCATTTCGCCTAATCCTTTTAAGCCTGTGTAAAAGGCTTTCCCTTGGTTGGCTTCAGTAAAACGATTCACAAATTGCTGCAAATAGGGGTCATTGGCAATCATAAAAGTGGTGATGGGAATATGCAGTTTTCGGGCTTGTTGGGCTTGTGTATAACATTGCTCTACAATATAGCGGTCTAGTCCATTACTATTCATGTAATAAGATCCATCGCGTTCCCGCACACAGCTAGGTTTTCCATCGGTAATCATAAATATTTGCTTATTGGTATTCCTTTTTCGACGCAACAAATCCATGGCCAATTGAAGTCCTGCCACTGTGTTGGTATGGAAAGGGCCCACCTTTAAATAGGGTAAATCCTTAATCGGTATTGTCCAAGCATCATTACCAAAGACTAGGATATCAAGGGTGTCTTTGGGGTAATGGCTTGTGATTAACTCGGCTAGTGCCATAGCCACTTTTTTGGCTGGCGTGATGCGATCCTCGCCATATAGAATCATGCTATGGCTAATGTCAATCATTAAAACAGTACTCATCTGTGCCTTGAATTGTGCATCCTCTACTACTAGGTCGTTTTCTGTAAGTCGAAATTCACCTATGCCACTATTGATTTGGGCATTCTTCAGGCTTTCGGTGAGTGAAATTCGGTCTAGCCCATCACCAAAATTATATTCCCTAAAGGCCCCAGTATGTTCGTCTCCGTTGCCCGAATGTTTTGTTTTATGGTTGCCGCTACCACTTTTTTTAAGATTTCCGAAAATGTGTTTTAGTGCTTGTTGGCGAATAGAGCGCTCTGTTTTGGGCGTGATTTTTAATCCGCCATCTCCCTCGTCCTCATTGGTATCCCTGATATAACCTTTCTTTTTGAGGTCTTCTACAAAATCATCAATAGAATATTCTGGAGTAGATAATTTATATTCTACATCAAGTTCTCGCATCCAATCTATGGCTTCCTCTACATCTCCAGATGTGTGGGTGATCAGCTCTTTAAATATCTCGAATAGCTTATCAAAGGGGGCTATGTAAGGAGCCTCATATAGCCCGAAAATAAAACCTTTTCTATCCCCTGTTTTCATAATAGGTAAATTTAGGGCTAATGGCTCAAAGTGTACAAATGCTTTTCCTTATATCTTATTGCCTAAATACTATGGTGGGGAAAGGGGCTTTGGATATTGCTTATTTTTCTTCTGGTCAATAGCAGCTTGCTGAAGAACCATGACCTTTTAGTAAAATTAGAAAACGGCTGCATGGCTTCATTTTTGAAGAATACTGGTATTTTATTTATGGCATTTCACTTGTTGTATTTGTTCGCTCGCTTGCCATTGGGGACTTAGGTAAGGGATGCCTAAATCCAATCCGCGCAGGATGATTACCAATGCGGTAAGGCTAATGAAAATAGGAACCAATTTGCGCATTCGTGTTCGAAGGGAAATAGAAATGAACCTGCCAAATATCATCAAAGATATCATCAAAGGAAAAGTGCCTAAACCAAACATAAACATCAAGGCGCTGCCCGCCCAAAGGCTTCCTGTAGCCATTGCAGAGCCTATGGCCAAATAGACCAAGCCGCAGGGTAATAATCCATTGGCAAGACCTATCATAAAATAGCCATAAGGATTTTGAGCAGATTGTAACAATCTTGCCAAAGTGCTTTTGAGGCGCAATAGAATCCTATCTAACAAAGCAATGCGTGCTGGTAAATATGGGTGCACAACAAGAATAAGCAGCAAGAATAAGCCGAGACTAATAGAGAAAATTTGTTGGTATCCGAACAGGAAAAACTGCTTGCCAATGTAGCCAAATACAGCACCTAATGCAGCATAGCTAAAGGCTCTTCCGAGATTGTACAGAACAATGAGCAGTATCTTTTCGGGTATGGTTTTTCCATAAATGGGCAATGATAAGGCTATAGGTCCACACATGCCTATGCAGTGGAAGCTACCAAAGAGCCCAATTCCTAAACCTGCAAGTATGGCGTAAAACATAAAGAAGTGAATTAATGGACAAATAAGGGCTGTTCATAATAGTAGGCCTTTTGCTCACTTTTCCAAGAAATGCGCACTTTATATTGTCCTTTTACAAAGTTGGATTTGTTGAACAATTGTCTGCCCGAAGAATCTACATTCAAAACTAAACGATGGTCTTTTGATTGATCTGATGGGCGCAGAAAAACAACAGAACCTTCTTGGATATGCTGCTGAGCAGCAGATGGAATTTTTACAACTAAAGCACCCAAAGAATCCTTAATGGTGAGTTTTTCCTCTAGTGCATTTAGGTTGTTTTCCGCATCGATTTGACCTTGGTGTTTGAGTTCTTTGACATAGTATTGCTCATCGATCATTTCGTTTTTTTGCATCATGGCTATCGATACCATTGTACCCATGCCAATGATAAAAAGTACAATGACTATTAAAATTTTATATCCCCAATTCATAATGTAACTGTTTGTTGTTTTAAATAAATGGCCCTAAAAAGGTCGTGCTTACGGTTTCTATCTTTTTACCTTTATTGTAAATGCCAATTTTAAGTTTCGTATTTCTTTGGTGAATTTGTCCTTTATCTAGAATAATAAAGAAGGTGAGTTCGTTTAGGGCCTCTTTTTTAAGATGTGTTTCATGCTGGCTTAGCATTCTTATTTCTCCTTCTGCATTTTCAATCTTTAGCTCAATGTCGACTTCCTTGTTTGTTTTGTTGATGATTTTTGCACTGTACAAATTGCTTAATTTATTATGGGGTAGTTCTTGGTACAATTGTCCCTTGCTGCGCGAAATGTAAGTATCAATGCTATGCCTTGTGGCAATAAGCACGACCATAAATAAGCTGAGTGCACTGAGTAGGATAGTATAGGCTTTCATGCGGCCATTAAACCTAAATGTACCGCCATGTGCAATTTGATTTTCAGATGCATATCGGATTAAGCCCTTTGGTTTTTTAATTTTCAGCATTACCTCATCACAGGCATCCATACAAGCCGTACAGCCGATGCATTCCATTTGAACCCCATTTCTTATATCAATTCCGGTAGGACACACGTGAACGCATTTGTTACAGTCAATGCAATCTCCTTTTAGCTGGGTATCCATGACGCTATTCCTTCCTCGGGGCTCTCCGCGTTTGTAGTCGTAAGCCACCTGCATGGTATCCTTATCAAACAGCACACTTTGTAATCGACCATAAGGGCATATGGTTGTACAAACAATATCTCTTGCAAATGCAAATACTGCATAAAACAAAAAGGTAAATAGTAATAATCCAGATAGTAATAGTATGTGCTCAGAGAAGGGTTCGCGTATCGCTTTTAATAAACCGTCTAAGCCCAATATATAGGCTAGAAATGTGTTGGCAATCAGAAAAGAAAGCAAGAAAAATACCAGGTGCTTGCCCCCTCTTTTTATTATTTTGTCTGTATTCCATTCCTGTTTGTCTAGCTTTTGTTGTTGCAGATAAGAACCTTCAATCCACCATTCTAATTTGCGAAACATCATTTCCATAAAAACCGTTTGCGGACAAACCCATCCACAAAAAATCCTACCATAGATAACAGTAAATAGGGCGATGAAAATAATACCGGTTATCATGGCTACGGCAAAAATGAAAAAATCTTGCGGCCAGAAAATTTTCGTAAAAATAATGAACTTACCTTCTGGGAAATTAAGCATCAAAAGCGGCATGCCATTGATCTTCATCAAGGGTATGCTAAAAAATGTAAGAAAATAGAAAAGCGAAAAGTAATGACGAAGGGTATAAAACCAGCCTTTTGGTTTTTCTGCAAAAACCCAATTGCGCTTGCCTTTTGCACTAACATTACTTACTCTGTCGCGATAAGTAACTACCTGTTCAAATTCAACTTCTTCATCTAATTCTTCGTTTTTCATCCCTGTGTATTGAACATGCATTTATTGTTTTGTACTTATTGCTGCAGCGTTTTTCAGCGCAATGCTGTCTGGGGATGCGGTAGTTGCTGCTTCGGAATATAAATCTCCTTGTGGTTCTTTAGCACCTGCGGGATTTGTTCCTTTTAAAGCATAAACATAACTGCTTAATTGCGCTATTTGGTTCGCTGAAAAATCCTCTTTCCAAGATTTCATTCCCTTTTCTTGCCATCCGTATTTAATCGATTTGAAGATGTCTTGGATACTGCCTTTGTGAATCCAATAAGCATCACTCAGATTTGGCCCTACCGATGCTCCTTGACCTTTATCGCCATGGCAGGCTACACAATTACTGGCAAATAATGCCTGCCCAGCGGCTACGCCATCGGCTCCAAGAAACACTACCGAGCTTTCATCAACATTATTGGCTTGTGTTTTTAAGTATTCGGCTTGTTTAATTTTGGCCTCTGCCACTGCTATATTGTATTCTTCAATTTGTAATGGAGCAGACGCTGCAATGTGATAACGATACATGTAAACCATTGCAAATAGAATGGATAAAGCAAAGCCGGCAATAAACCAAGGTGGTGTAACATTATTCAATTCACGGATACCATCGTAGCTATGTCCCGTATCAATGGAGGCCTCTTCCTCAATTGATTGAAACTTATTCATTCTATTCCAAATACCTCTAAGGTCAATATGGAATATTCTATGCGCTTTTGTTGTTGCCGCTTTGTGCTCATCAACGCCCGTAAAGAATCGAATCAACTTTGTAAAAAGGAAAATGACGATGACCTCTGCGCCAATCACTACATACAATACCCAGCGGATTACATCCGATTCCGGTATCATTGAAGGGCCTGACGATTCTGTTGAAGCGGCCTCTTGGGCTAAAGTAGTTAGACTCGAAAAGAGGATAGCCGCAAAAAGGATACTAAAAATTTTAGCGCCCATTTTATTTTTTGAGGTTTCTTTTTTTCTTTTCTCGTGATAGTATAGAATGGTAGAGCGCAAGGTGTTTCCTAATACAAAAACCACCATTAGTAATAGAAATGCGCAAGCAGCAAGTACGCTATTTACATCTAATACATAATCCGAAGATGCTGCTGGGCTTGTGTCTGCTGCTGTGGCCAAAGTGGTGTAGAGCAGTAAACATGCTGTTAGTATACTGGCTGAAAGTTTTTTAAATAAAGGCTTCATTGATTGATACATTTTTTATTGATCGTTTTCCAAAGGAAGATTTTCCATGTGTTCTATTGTTTTTTTGTCGGTCTTGAGTACCCATAGGGTAACAATTACAAAAAAGCTTAGGAACATGAGTAATGATATAATGGGATAAATACTTACGTCAATTATTTTCTCGAGATAGGTTGTAAATTTCATGGTGACAATTAGTTTTGACTTGTTGATCTTTTATCTGCTTTGATGTCCTTGCCCACGCGTTGTAAATAGGCAATCAAAGCAATAATTTGCTTATCACTTTTAATGTTGATTTTCTCTTTTTTCAAGTTGGCTGCGATTGCATCTGCTTGTTTCCTCAAATCTTGATCAGCAATGGCTTCGTAATTGTGCGGATAGGGTACCCCTAATTTCCGCATGGCATGTATTTTAGATTTTGTACTAGCGATGTCAATTGATTTTTCGAACAGCCAAGGATAGGGGGGCATAATAGAGCCTGGTGCCATTGATACCGGTTCTAGCATGTGATTAAAATGCCAGCTATCGGGATATTTTCCGCCAATACGTGCCAAATCTGGGCCTGTACGTTTGCTGCCCCATTGGAAGGGGTGGTCGTACACAAATTCCCCTGCTTTGGAATATTCGCCATATCTAGCTACCTCATAACGGAATGGTCGAATCATTTGTGAGTGACAGTTATAACAGCCTTCACTGATATACACATCCCGACCCTGAAGTTCTAGCGGCGTATAAGGCTTTACATTGCTAATGGTCGGTACATTTGATTTTATTAAGAAAGTGGGTACCATTTCTACCAATCCGCCAATGCCTACTACAACTAAACTCAATACTAAAAGTAAAATGGGTTTGCGTTCGAAATAGGAATGCCAATGTGCTTTTTCTGGTGTTACATATACTTTTTCTAGTGCCGGAGCTTCGGCCGCTTCAGTGGCCAAGAAAGTGCCTTGTTTCGCGGTTTTCATAAGGTTGTACACCATCACTAAAACGCCCACTAAATAGATTGTTCCACCAATAGCCCGCAATACATAAAAGGGAACAGATGTTTGTACGGCATCAATAAATTGATATTGCAATTGTCCTTCGGGTGTAAAAGAACTCAGCATAAAGTAGGTTCTGAATGCTGCCCAGTACATGGGAATGGCATATAAAATAATACCCAATGTGCCTATCCAAAAGTGCGTAGCAGCAAGCTTCTTAGAATATAGTTTGGTGTCAAACATTTTTGGAATAAGCCAATACAGCATACCAAATGTCAAGAAACCATTCCACCCCAATGCGCCAATATGTACGTGAGCCACCGTCCAATCGCTGTAATGTGAAATAGCATTTACATTTTTAAGAGACAGCAAAGGACCTTCAAATGTAGACATACCATAGGCCGTAACCGCTACTACAAAGAATTTTAAAACGGGATCTTCGCGCACTTTATCCCATGCACCGCGCAGGGTGAATAATCCATTGAGCATGCCACCCCAACTTGGCAACAATAACATTACGGAGAAAGCTGTTCCTAAGGATTGTGCCCAGTCGGGTAATGCGGTATACAGCAAATGGTGTGGACCTGCCCAGATGTATAAGAAGATTAAACTCCAAAAATGTACAATACTCAATTTGTAGGAGTAAATGGGACGACCTGCAGCTTTGGGTAAGAAATAATACATGATGCCCAAGTAAGGCGTGGTTAAGAAAAAGGCCACCGCATTATGTCCGTACCACCATTGAACTAAGGCGTCTTGTACACCCGCATACCAAGAGTAGCTTTTCATAAAGCTTACGGGCATTTCAAATGAATTGACGATATGCAGCATGGCTACAGTAACCCATGAGGCAATAAAAAACCAAATAGCTACATATAAATGGCGTTCACGACGGGTTAGAATTGTACCAAACATATTGAGTCCAAAAACCACCCAAATCAAGGTAATGGCTATGTCCAATGGCCATTCTAGCTCGGCATATTCTTTTGCAGTGGTATAGCCCATTGCTAAGGTGATGGCCGCTGCCACAATGATGAATTGCCATCCCCAAAAGTGGATTTTGCTCAATACAGTACTCCACATAGGCGTTTTAAGCAAACGAGGCAATGCATAATACACTGCAGTAAAAATGCCATTACCTACAAAAGCAAAAATTACCGCATTGGTATGAATAGGCCTTATGCGTCCAAAAGTTGTAAACTCAATACCAAAATTGAGCACTGGAAAAGCGAGCTGAAAGGCAGCTAGAACCCCCACCAACATGCCAATGGCACCCCAAAACACACAGGCTATTGCGAATAGCTTGGGGATTCTATTGTCGTAATAAAATTTTTGTACTTCCATACTTATTGTTCTTTACTTTTTGATTTTTTCTTTAAGAGTGTCATCAAACAATATTCTGTTTGGTGGAGCGAAATCGTCATCAAATTGCCCATCTTTAACGCCCCATAGAAAGGCGATAAGAAAACCGCCTGCTATCAGGATACTTGCTGCTGCTATAAGAATAATGATGCTCATATTTTGGTTTACAAAGATTGCCCATTGCACAAGCCTATCCTATGTCCTGTATCAGTACTTAATATGATAATTGTCATACTATCGCAAACCCTGCTTTTTGCCTGCCCATTCACTCAAGCCGTAGGTAATGAGGATTATGCTCAAAGAGCTTGTAGGCATTAATATTGCCGCGACTAAAGGGGATAAGGTTCCCTGTACGGCAAAGTATAATCCTATTACATTGTATACAATGGATAGTATAAAACTGGCCATGATGATTTGCTGTCCGCTAGCAGCAAAAGCAATAAATTGATGGAGCTTCGCAAATTGACTGGCATCTAAAATGCCATCCGAAGCAGGGCTAAAATGATTATTGCCTTCGCTCAGTGCGATACCTACATTGCTTTGTTTTAAAGCACCCGCGTCGTTAAGTCCATCTCCTATCATCATTACTTGTCTTTTTTTGTTTTTTTGTAAGTGCTGGATGTAGGCTAGTTTTTCTTCGGGATCTTGGTTAAAAAGCAATTCCGAATCATTACCCATCAGCGATTTTAAATAGGGCATCTCTGCGTTATTGTCTCCACTCAATACGGATATTGTATATTGTAACTTCAGATTTTTAATCACTTCACTCATGCCCAATCGGTAACTATTTTTGATGCGGAATACACCTATAATCTGTTCATCAATTTTTACATAAACGGAGCTGCCTTGTTGTTCTGAAAGGCCATTGAAAAGGCTATTGTGTACAAATTCTGCCGAACCAATCTTGATGTGCTTATCGCTTATCCATCCTTCAATTCCTTTGCCTACTGTGTTTTTAAAAGAATCGACTTCTCTTTGTTGGGTAGCCGATAAATGTTCCAAAACAATGCGGCTCAGCGGATGCGTTGATTGTTGTAATACACTAGCTATAAGTATCTTGTCATCATCACTCATCCAAAGCCCTTCATAGAGCACTTTTGCTTTTTTGTTTGGTGTTAATGTGCCAGTTTTGTCAAAAACTATGTGGTTTATTTTTGATAAGTCCTCAATCACTTCAGGGTGCCTTAGATAAAATTTGTTCTTGCTGAGTATTCGTAGAATATTACCGTTAGTGAATGTAGACGACAATAATAGGGCGCATGGGCAAGCCACAATTAGAATAGTGGTTAATGCATTCCACATCAATAGCATTTCTCCCTGTAATAACCAATACAGTCCAGCGATACCTCCAATCATCAATACAATTGCTGTAAAGTATTTACCCAATTTATGAATGATAGAAAAGCTATGTTTCTCGCTTTTGAAAACATCTTTGTTCCAGAGGTTGGTCAGGTAGCTTTGCGATACTTCTTTCACGACCACTAATTCTATATTCGCGCCCAATTGTTTGCCTCCTGCATAGACTATTGATCCTATTTCTTTGGCTACGGGGATGCTTTCGCCACTTACAAAGCTGTAGTCAATTTCTGCTTCGCCTTTGGATACAATACCATCAACAGGTATCAATTCATTGCTGTGAATTTGTATCACATCATTCACCTTAATTTGTTCTACAGCCATTGGTGTAAAGCCCCCATTCTGCCAAACATTTACAGCTATTGGAAAGAAGGATTTAAAGTCCCTATCGAAAGAAATGGACTGGTAGCTGCGCTCTTGTACCAATCGGCCCAATAACATAAAAAATACTATTCCCGACATACTATCGAGGTAGCCAGAGCCTGTGCCAGAAATGATCTCATAAAGGCTGCGTCCAAAAGTAATGGCTATAGCTAGGGCAATGGGCAGATCAATATTGAGGAATTTGTTTTGCAAGCCTTTCCATGCCGTAATGAAAAACGCTGTGGCGCTATAGAAAATAACGGGTAAAGAAAGCAATACGATGAAATATTGATAAGCCTGGCCGATTTCTTTTTCCATAAATCCACCCAGTGAAAAATATTCTGGGAAACTGAGCATCATGATATTGGCAAAACAAAATCCTGAAATACCCAATTTGTATAATCGGTTTTTGTTTCCCTTTTTTGCTTGTTTGGCACTGACATCCTGGAGGCTTATATGCGGTTCATAACCAATAGCCGTAAGTGTTTCCACCACTTTTCGGAGCGTCGTTTCTCCATTTTCGAAAATGATAAAGGCTTCCTTTTGGGTAAAATTTACCCGAGAAGATTTTATTCCTGGGTTTATTTTGTGGATATTTTCGAGCAAGTACAGACAGCTGCTGCAATGCATTTGCGGAAGATAAAATGTAATTTGTGTTTGTTTGCCGTCTGTAAAACTGATTAGTTTTTGGGCAATACTGGCATCATCTAGAAACTCAAATTTATCGGCGCGAACATTTATTTTTTGAGCAATGCCCGGATTTTGATTGAGGTCGTAATAGGTGCAGAGTTCACTTTGATTGAGAATTTCGTACACCATTTTGCAACCAGAGCAGCAAAATATTTTCTCCTCAATAGCTATTTTTTTATTGCTACAATCTTCTCCACAATGATAGCAGCTAGTTGTTTGCTGTACATTGTTATTGATGTTGGCCACGACAAAAATTGATTAATGATGATGAGGAATTTCTTTTGATTGTTGTGCAGCCATAAAGCAGGCGCAGCCTAAATTCCAGCCGTTGAGCATGGTATTCCATTGTTTCTTTTCTTGGACAAAGGATGTTTGGAATACAAACAACAATTGATAAATAGGGTGAGATTTTTCAAGGTCACATGCCTCTGCTTCTTCTTCAATTTGTTGTACTAGTTCTGCTATCATTTTCTCCTTTTTCTGGGTCAATGATTGCAGTTCAATAATATTAATAGTAGGCTTTGCTTCAGGATTATCTTTGGTATTAAAAACCTTGAGAACAGATGGGAACACCAATTTCAATTCATAGTTTTTCAATGAGTCAAATTCAGATTTGAGTAAATAAAATCGGTTTATAATGCTTGATTGCTCATCCGGTAGTGGTTTAACGGAATTGTAGTCAAGAACCTCCTGGATAAGTGTACCAATAAATGGGTAAAGTTTTTCGCCGATTTTTTCTGTTATTTCGGCACCTGATGATGAGTGAGCACACATAATACACAATAATTGAATTGCAAAAATCTGCTTAAAGCTTGGTGCAAACTATGACAGGCAGTACCACAAAATATGAGAAATGTCATCTTTTGTATGGGAGAAATAAAAAGAAGCCCAACAATTCACTGTTGGGCTTCTTAATAATTGGAGTATAATTAGTACAATAAATTGGCCGTTTTGGTCAATTTTTCGGGGTTGATAATTTTGATTTTTTTCCCAACGAGTTCAATGATTTTATCATTGTTAAATTCCGATAAAAGTCTGATAGCACTTTCGGTAGAAGTGCCCACAAAATCCGCAATTTCTTCTCTACTCAATTGTACTGCCAGGGTTTTTTCATCTTGCTCATAGCCATAAGTAGCTTTGAAAAATAGCAGGGCTTCGGCCATACGCTCGCGTACATTTTTTTGCGAGAGCGACACAATATGTTCCTCGGCTTTTTTAAGATCGTCGCTAATTTTTTTGAAGATAGCGGTACATAATTGTTGGTTTTCCATGGCCAACTTCAAAAAATATGATTTATCGACAATGCAAATGGAACAATCTTCAAGTGCTATTGCACTGCAATGATAGCGGTCGTTAGAGATTAAGGCTCTATAACCTAGGATGTCGCCCCCTTTTACCAAGCGTAAAATTTGTTCTTTACCATCGGGTCCAGATGTAGATAATTTTATTTTGCCGCTATTGACGCAGAATAATCCCATCGGTAATCCGTTCTCGGAAAATATAATTTGCCCCTTTTTGTA
>JAXITL010000049.1:0-13984 GCA_034680125.1 Chitinophagaceae bacterium | reverse complement strand
CCATCTTCCTGCTCAAGGGCAGCACAGATACGGTCTTGTAAAGAATGAATAAAATCGATCCAAACTTCTTTTGTAAATGTCTTGTGCGCTACAGTTTCCATAAAATAATTTTTCTGCAAAGTCTGAATAAAAATATGGCTATCCCATGATGTATATCAGGTTTGGAGATGATTTTACTCAATTCGAAAAACAAATCCCATTAGTGTTCAAACCTAAATTCCTTAACTGCATGGACAAAAGCACGGGCATGGTCTACGGGCACATTAGGCAAAATTCCGTGACCTAAATTAGCAATATGTCTTCCAGGCCCAAAAGCAGTAAGCATTTCACGAACTTCTTGCTCAATAACAGGGATAGGTGATAATAATTTTGCAGGATCGAAATTCCCTTGTAAAGTGATATCATTACCAGCAAATTGACGCGCCATATTTGCAGGAATACACCAGTCAATCCCTAAGCCAGCAGCACCTGTTGCTGCCATTTTATCGAGACTATGCCAAGCACCTTTTGCAAAAATAATAGTAGGTACTTCATCTTTTACAGCAGCAACAATCTGACGGATATATTGCAAAGACCACACTTCAAAATCAGCAGGGCTTAACAAGCCACCCCAACTATCAAACAATTGCAAGGTATCTGCACCAGCCTTTATTTGCCCCTTCAAATATGCAATGGTTGTATCGGTAATCATCTGCAACAATTGATGGGCTAATTCAGGTTGGCTATAGCAAAATGCTTTAGCCTCATCAAAGGTCTTACTCCCTTTGCCTTGAACCATATAACACAATAGGGTCCAAGGAGCACCAGCGAAGCCTATCAGCGGCACTCTATCATTCAATTCTTGCTTGATTAATTTAATGGCATCAAATACATAACCCAAAGTTTCATCTACATCAGGCACACGAACCCTTGCAAGGTCGGCAACCGTTTTAATAGGTTGAGGCAATAAGGGGCCAACATTTTCCTTTAATTGCACTTCAAGCCCCATTGCTTGTGGCACAACCAAAATATCGGAGAATAAAATCGCAGCATCGACACCCACAATATCCACAGGCTGAATGGTGATTTCACAAGCCAATTCGGGTGTTTGGCAACGTTCAAAAAAACCATATTTGTTGCGAATGGCAATATACTCAGGCAAATAACGACCTGCCTGACGCATCATCCATACGGGTGTTCTTTCTGTCTTTTCGCCACGAAGTGTGCGCAATAATAAATCGTTATGCAACATGATCTTGTCTACTTTTTATAAAAATCAATAACTGTTTGTACTAAAATATTTTTGTCGGGTTGAGCCGATATAATGACTTCGTTATTTACTTTTTGTTGCAAAGCTTTTGCGGTTGTCTTCCCAATGCTAAATAACACCGCATCCTTACTTATTTCATTCATCATAAAAAAACTATCTACACCAGATGGACTATAAAATAAAAGAGCATCGAAATTGCTACTCAATTTTTGAGGCTTAAAAAAAGTATCATAAACTTTACATTCAATAA
Source organism: Chitinophagaceae bacterium (assembly GCA_034680125.1). GTDB lineage: Bacteria > Bacteroidota > Bacteroidia > Chitinophagales > Chitinophagaceae > Rurimicrobium. Next base: position 12,485 of record JAXITL010000049.1, on the reverse strand, counting down.
GCTCAAAACCTCTATCTATAAGGCTTACAGGCAAAGTATCTAATCTTTTATTGCCACAAAAAAATACAACTTTTTGCGGTGTAATTTCTTCCATAGCCTCCAATAAGTCTATCGCATCTTTGGCCGAAGCTATTATTTTATCCTCGCCAAAAAAGGCAAGCAAAGCTGTTTGTGTAGCACCGCTGATGCAGCAAATTAACCAATCAGGAATTTCATTTCCAAGGCAATTCATGACTGCGTTTACCGCTTGTGCACTGGTAAACATGACAACAACTTTTTGTTTGGCTAAGTCTTTGATAAATGCAGCATCCTCATCAGTAAGATTCCTTTCCGTTTCTACAAAAGCATGCTCCTCACAGTGTATTTGTTGCGCCGAAAGTGCTACGCGTGCAGCCTCGGGCAATAGTGCAGTGCTGAGTATCTTAACTATTCTTTCCAAAATTTCTAATTGATTCCACTATTGTATCTGCGCCTTTTTGTAATAGTTCTTTTCCCCACACTATACCTGCCTCTTTTGCCTCAGCCACAGAACAAGTCTTTTGCATTTCCATTTTTTGGCTGCCATCAATAGAAAGGATATTGCCTTTAAAATGCACTTCATTATTGACAATTTCGGCCAAAGCGCTTATAGGCGTAGAACATCCTCCCATTAGGCTACGCAAAAAATCTCTTTCAATGTGCACACAGAGTGCCGTTTGTTCGTCATTAAACCGCTTACATAAAGCTAATAAATCAGTTGACTCTGCCCTGCAAGCCACCATCACCGCACCTTGTGCAGGAGCAGGCAACATCCAATCTAATTCGATAGCATTCGCTGGCCTCATCTCCATTCTGTCTAATCCGGCAGCAGCAAAAATGGCTCCATCCCAATCACTTTCTTCTAATTTACGCATGCGTGTTTGCACATTACCCCTCAAATTTTCTATCGTACTTCCAGGGTATTGATGTAGCCATTGTGCTCTGCGACGAATAGAGCCTGTCGCAATTTTAGCTGTACCCATAGCCGATGAATGTGGATGGGGCACAAATAAATCCTTGTAAGAAGCGCGCGGCAAAACGGCTGCCTGAGCCAATCCTAGAGCCAATTGTGTCGGTACATCTTTAAGCGAATGTACCGCTATATCGATTTTGTTAGAAAGCAAAAAAGCGTCCAGACCTTTAGTAAAAACACCTTGCACACCCATGGCATACAATGGCGTTACGAGGTCAAGATCACCTTCACTTTTTACGGGAACAAGTTCTGTTGTTGCGCCATTTTTTTCAAGCAATGCCTGCACGGTATGGGCTTGCCAAAGGGCTAATTTACTATCTCTTGTTCCTATTCGTATGGGTTGTTGCATTGGGTTTTATGGCTAAATTTTGGGGGCTTAAGACCGTGTCATAAAATCATTAATAGCAAGAATAAAATTACATCCACCTTGGTTTTTTTGACGCAATTGGGTAGCCATATTATTGAGTACTTTTTGAATGTGCTCATTACTTTGAAGAGGTGCAGATTCAAAAGCATTTTGATGTTTGCGTTGTAGGCTTTGCAAGGTAGATTTTGCAGCCTTAATCAGGGGCACATGCTGGCGCATTGAATACCATTCCTTGAATTCAAGGATATGCTCTGCAATAATGGTTTGCGCTTTGGGAACTTCTAATAGGCGGTTTTGCAAGGTTTCATCCGCAACTTTTGAGAGTTCATCAACGTTGACCAAACGTATATTTTCTACTGAAGCAACAGCCGTTTCCACATTATAAGGAATGGATAAATCAATAATTAATTTCGAGCCACTTCCTTCAATATGCCTTTTGAGCAAGGTGGGCACCGGAGCGTTTGTAGCTACTAATATCACTTCGGCCTCTTGGGCTTGCTCTTCGAGTGTATGATAGGGCGCAAAGTCAATACCTAAAGAGGTAGCCAGTTCTTCGGCCCTTTCATTGGTACGGTTGATTAAGGTAATTTGGTTTGTACCCAAAGTAGTCACAATATTTTTACAAGTATTGCGACCAATTTTACCCACGCCGATCAACAAAATTTTCTTATCGCTGGCTTGAGCAAAATGCTGCTGGATATATTGTACTGCTGCAAAAGACACCGACACCGAACCACTACTAAGCTTGGTATTGCTGCGTATGACACGTGAAGACTGCAAAGTGGTATGCACTAATTTTTCGGCAAAAAGACCAATGCAATGGTATTCTTTTGCAATTTTCACGGATTGCTTTAATTGACTAATTATTTCATAATCACCCAAAATTTGTGAATCCAAACCAGCAGCCACCTGCAGCAAATGCTCAATCGCTAGTTTCCCTTGTTTGAAATAAGCTTGTTGTGCAAAAACCTCATAGGCACCCTTGGTTTCAGAACATAAAAACTGCGCTAACTGCTTGGCTGATGTAGCCACGCCATATATTTCGGTACGATTGCAGGTAGAAAGGACAAATAATTCTTCGATGCCCTGAATTTTGGCTGTTTCGAGTAGATGGATGTATTGGTCGGTACTCAGGGCGTATTGACCACGAATACCAGCATCTGTATTGCGGTAATTGATACCGACAACATAAAAATCTGATATACTTTTTAATGTGTTCACCGAGTTGATACCCATCTCTTTTTTGATGCGCGGCAAAGTTATTAGTACCGATGTTAAATGCCTAATAGTCGCTGCTCCAAACTGTCATTTGATTGTCATTATATACCTGATTATGAGCAATATCATAAAAATCAGGTCTACTTATTTTTAATAAGTTCTACAAGGTCTTTGCTTAAAGGCGAGCTCTTTGGATTGAAGACAGCTATAAGCTTACCATTTTCGTCCAACAGGTATTTTTGAAAGTTCCATTTTACGGGGGCATCTTTCAATCCATTATACTTTTTGTGTGTCAACCAATAGTAAATGGGGGCTATATCTTTGCCCTTAACCGATAATTTTTCGCTCATCGGAAAACTAACCCCATAATTGCGTTGGCAAAATGCTGCGATTTCGGTATTGCCTTTAGGCTCTTGAAATAAAAAGTTGTTGGCCGGAAAACCAACAATCACTAATTGGTCCTTGTATTGTTCATAGAGCGTCTCCAATTCTTTGTATTGGGGCGTAAAACCGCATTTAGAGGCAGTATTGACGATGAGTATTTTCTTTCCTTTAAAAGCAGAAAAATCAATTTCTTTTCCCTCTAAGGATATGATCTTAAAATCATAAATACTGCTGGGAATATTTTTAGGCTCTTTGGCAGTGCAGAAAAAGCTGAATAGAAAAAAAGATGCGAGTGTCATTGAATTGATTTGTTGGTAAAGATGCAGTTTTAAACAAACAATGAACTATATGTTTTTTGTATTAAGAGAGATGCTTTTCAAATAGTAAGATCTTTTTAATGCTTTTCAATAAAAAACTTTGTCCCAGTCCAATCCCTCGGCTGTTATGGAGCAATGGAATAAATTCCCAAAAATCAATGTTCAGGCAAGGTCATGCCAATGCACGAGGGACCCCGCATTTGAATGCCTGCAGCGTTCAGATTACCTCCTATCGTGGGGATGACAGCGTGTGGTGCTATTTTTACTATTTGCACTTTTAAACTTACAACCTAATAAAAAATCCCCGAACTCATCGTTCAGGGATTTTTGAATGCATCCATTAAAGGTCAAAATGCAACATGCATCATTATTTAATTACGCCCAATTCTTTACCCACTTTGATGAAAGCAGCAATGGCTGTATCAAGGTGGTGCATATCATGACCGGCAGATATTTGAATACGGATACGCGCCAATCCCTTTGGTACTACAGGGAAGAAAAACCCAATTACATATACACCTTCTTCAAGCAATCGAGCAGCCATCTTTTGCGCTAAAACGGCATCATAAAGCATTAATGGGGTAATAGGATGGGTGCCTGGCTTGATGTCAAAACCCGCTTCTGTCATTTTACTACGAAAATATTGTGTGTTGACTTCAAGTTTATCGCGCAGTTCGGTTGTTTCACTCAACATATCCAACACAGCAATAGATGCACCCACTATAGAAGGAGCAAGTGTATTGCTAAATAAATAAGGTCGGCTGCGTTGACGCAACATGTCAATGATTTCTTTCTTTCCACTAGTGAAACCGCCCGATGCCCCACCTAAAGCTTTACCTAAAGTGCCGGTAATGATATCAATACGCCCCATTACACCACAAGCTTCATGAACACCACGACCAGTCTTGCCCATAAAACCTGAAGAATGGCACTCATCAATCATTATAAGCGCATCATATTTATCGGCTAAAGCACAGATCTTGTCCAATTCAGCAATTGTTCCGTCCATTGAAAAAACAGAATCGGTAACAATTAATCGGGTACGGGCATCTTTATGTTCTATCAAAGCAGCTTCCAATTCTGCCATATCTTTATTTTTATAGCGGGCACGTTTTGCTTTACACAAACGGACACCGTCAATGATAGAAGCATGGTTTAATTCGTCCGAAATAATGACATCTTCTTCGTTTAGTAAGGGCTCGAAAACACCACCATTTGCATCGAAACAAGCTGCATAAAGAATAGTGTCCTCAGTGCCTAAGAAGGTAGATATTTTTTCTTCTAATTGCTTGTGAATGTCTTGGGTTCCGCAAATAAAGCGTACCGAGCTCATTCCAAATCCATGACTGTCAATGGAAGCTTTTGCAGCGGCCAAGACTTTTGGGTGAGAGGAAAGTCCGAGGTAATTGTTGGCACAAAAGTTCAATACCTTTTTACCGTTTACTACTATTTCGGCACTTTGCTCCGATTCGATAATTCTTTCTTTTTTGTACAATCCTGCAACTTCAATGTCCTGAAGTTCTGCACCAAGGCGTTCGTAAAATTTTTGAGACATCTTTTTTGAATTAATAATTTAAAATGAAGAACTAAAAATGCTTTTTGAGTGTATTTTTTATGAAAGGCAAATGTAAGTGATGATTCTGTTTTATTCCACTGGCGAGTCGATATCTTCTATGCGTGTGCGCTGCATGCCTGTATTGATAAGGTTACTAGAGGCTTTGGCTAATAATCGATCTTGCATATCATACACCAAACATTCTACATTAATGATTTTTTTGCCTGCACGCATAACAGTGCTTTTGGCTCTTAATCGTTCACCCATTTTGATGGCGTATAAAAAATCAACATTCAAATTAAGGCTCGTATAATTCAGCTCCGACTCCAAGCTCAATACCGCCCAACCTATACTTTCGTCAATCACCAAAGCCATCATGCCGCCGTGAATGTGCTTATAAGGATTCGTCATTTCGGGGCGAACACTGAGGCTAATGGTGGCCGTTCCGCGTTCGATATGATCGAGTGTAAAGGCTAGCCAATTACCCGCTTCAGATGGAGAAATGGTCATCTGCTTCCCCACATGTTGTTTTAGTTTCATCTATTACTATTGATTTAAAATCCCAGCAAAAGTAATGGAATATGCAAGCATAGCTCCAAACAAATCTTAGTTTTTGTACATTCGGGCTAAATATTCAAAAACAAGGTCAATGCAGTGGTTCAAATGGATTTACGATTCTAAAATTCGATTATTTAGTTTCTTCTGGCTGCTGCTGTTTGTGCTGTATTTACCGACTTGGCGTGCAGGTTTTGTGAGCGATTTTACAGGTTGGCTTTATGATATACGCTACAGTAGTTTTGCCGATCACATCAACCGCAGCCATTTCCAAGTCAAAAGCCTGTATCAATTCACGCAATTGGTGACTTGGTTTTTGTACCAAATTTTCGGCACAAATCATTTTTTATGGCATTGTATGCACATCAGCTTGCATGCGCTAAATGTGCGTTTACTGTTTACCATTATAACAGCACTTTTTACCAATAAACAAAACATAGGCAATAGGCCTGCCATTTTCGCCGCCATGCTGTTTTTTTGTATCAGCCCTACCCTATCCGAAGTAGTTGTTTGGGAGGCTTCATTCCATTATTTATTAGGCTTTTTAATGTTTTTGTCCATCTTGCGCTTAGTGCAGTTATACCACCAAAGCCCAAGTAATAAAAGACTTTGGACGATAGCTGCCCTATATTTCCTTTCTACTTTTTCGATAGAATTGTTTTACATCACCCCTTTTTGCGTTGCTGCATTACTCATATTTTATAATAACCATTCACCTTTAGGAGGAATAAAATGGCCCCAAAAATTAGCACTTATCCTTGCTCCGCAATTGCTGTTATTGTTCTTTCATTTTGTTTTGGTCAAAATAAATTTTGGGTTTTGGCTACCCCATATCAGTACTGGTGCGATAACGGATATACCCCATAATGTTTTGCTGAGCAAACCTTTAAAACTATTGTTTCACCTTTTATTTTTCGGTCGTTTTTACAGCCAAGATTTTCGGGATAAGGTGTATATATTTTGTGAATTATATCCCGTTATCATTGCTTTTTATGGATTGATTTTAGCTGCACTACCTTACTATTGTTTGCGTAGCCAGAAAATGCAAACGATTAAGTGGCCTTTTCTTTTAATATTATTTTGGACGATAAGTTGTGTTGCCTTAATCACCCCCTTATGGTTTCCGACTTCGTTTTGGGTAGAGTATGATCGGTACAATTATTTCTACATGGGTCTTTGCTTTGTTTTGCTGTGCATGCTAGCCAATCATTTATTACCTAAATTTTTGTCAGTCTTATTATTTGTCGGTTTTGTAGCGGCCAATTTTTTTGCATCATATAAAGTAAATCAAAAGTGGAAAGCAACTTCAAATTTAACTCATCAGTTAATGCTCAATTTGCCTAAAAAATCTACTAAAAAAGTATTGATTTTAAACATGCCCAATGTTATGAACGGCATTTGTATGATCACAACTTGCCCTCAAAATGAAGTGAAGTTGATGCACAATTTATTGTATGATCCTCCCATCAAAACAGAAATGATTGATGTTTGCGGAAGCAACATACTTTCTGTTACAGATGGGGTTCATGTACGCGTACTCAACGATAGTACAATATTTGTAATGCAAAATCAAAACGGCACTTGGTTTTGGTATAATTATTTGGGGGCAAGCGATCGAGAGCATCCCTATTTTTCGGTCAAGATGGTAGAATACGGTTATAACCTAATTTTAAAAGGAAAGCCAGAGGATTTTTTATTACTATTTCAAACCGGTAATCAATGGAAGGAAGTGGATGTAAATAAACGCGATATAGACCAATTTTAATGCTCTCCATCAAAATGTTTGCATTTTGCAAATATGGCCTGGTCGTTTATTTTTACGCAACATTTTATTATTTACTTGATTATCTTTGCTCGATACCTTTATTTAAAGGTGTTTTTATATTTTTTTCAACCACAAATTTTGATTTCTTAAACAGCAATGCAAGATTTTTCCTACCTGAACAGTTCGCACCCATCTTATATCGAGGCGCTTTATAACGAATACCTTAAAAATCCAACAGAAGCAGACCCCGAATGGAAAAAGTTTTTTGAAGGATTTGATTATGCTTCGGGCAGATTAAACGGAACGAAAACGACCCATAGCAATGAGGCCCCCATAGCCAGTAGCGAGCAGTTGACCAAAGAATTTTCTGTATTCAAACTTATTTATGGCTACCGCAGTCGTGGTCATTTATTGTCAGACACGAACCCCATCCGCCCTCGTAAAAACCGACGCGCAGAGTTAGATTTGAATGACTTTAACCTGAGCGATGCAGACCTCAATACCCATTTTGCTGCAGGAAATTTTATCGGCTTACCGAATGCAAGCCTTGCGGAAATTATTGCCAAACTCAAAAAAATATACACTAGTCACATTGGTATTGAATATACCTACATCAACAACAGTGAGAAAAAACACTGGGTACGCAAGCGCTATGAAGAATTGATGCTAGAACCCATTGATAAAAACACCCGTCGTCGTGTACTCGAAAAACTAAACCAAGCGGTTACTTTCGAGAAGTTTTTGCACATGAAATATATCGGGCAAAAACGTTTCGGGCTGGATGGCGGAGAAAGCACCATTCCAGCGCTAGATTTCATCATCAACCAATCTGCCGAAGCGGGTGTTCAAGAGGTGGTGATCGGAATGGCGCATCGGGGTCGTTTAAATGTTTTGGCCAATACTATGGGCAAAAGTTATGATCAAATTTTTTCAGAGTTTGAAGGTGTTATACCTACTGACGCTACCATGGGTAGTGGCGATGTCAAATATCATTTGGGTATCCGTACGGATGCAACCACTCCTTCAGGGAAAAAAATACGTTTACAATTAGCGCCTAATCCTTCGCATTTAGAAGCGGTAAACCCTGTAGTAGCAGGTTTTGCACGCGCTAAATCTGACGATTTATACAACAATGAATATGCCAAAGTATTGCCTATCCTTATCCATGGGGATGCTGCAGTAGCAGGGCAAGGCATCATTTATGAGTTGCTACAAATGAGCAAATTGGAAGGCTACAACAATGGCGGAACCATCCATTTTGTCATCAACAATCAAATTGGATTTACCACAGATTTTGTTGATGCTCGCTCTTCAGATTACAGTACCAGTATCGCTGCAATGGTACAAGTACCCGTATTACACGTAAATGGAGACGACCCAGAAGCCGTAGTGCGTGCTTGCGCCTTGGCAGTGGAATATCGTCAGAAATACAATGACGATGTGTTCATTGATATGGTTTGTTACCGCAGATTTGGGCATAATGAAGGCGATGAACCCAAATTTACCCAGCCCAACATGTATGGCATCATCGAAAAACACAAGAATATTCGTGATATCTATGCCGAATTCTTGTTGAATAATGCGGATACTGAGGCTCAAAATTTGGCTAAAGAATTAGAAAAATCCGTTTGGGACGATATGCAAACACGCTTAGATGCTGCTAAAAAAAGTCCCTTACCTTATAGCTATCAAGAGCCTGATGTAGCATGGAAACCATTGCGTGGTGCTACTGATAGTGATTTTGACCAATCGCCCAAAACAGCTGTACCCGCTGAAACGGTACAACAAATTTTATATTCAATTTTGAAAGCGCCTGCAGGATTCAAACCCCAGCGCAAGATTGATAAATTACTTCAAGATAAAATCAAATTATTTGAAACCGAAGGCAAAATTGATTGGGCAACGGGTGAATTATTAGCCTATGCTACCCTATTGGCCGAGGGTAAAGATGTACGCCTTAGTGGCGAAGATGTTAAACGTGGCACCTTCTCTCATCGCCATGCAGTGCTGTACGACGAAACAAATAATGAACAATACAACCGACTTTCAATAGCCGCAAAAAATGACGCCCAATTCTACATTTACAATTCATTATTGAGTGAATATGCAGTGCTGGGTTTTGAATATGGCTATGCAATGGCTAATCCTAATACCTTAACCGTTTGGGAAGCTCAATATGGGGATTTTGCCAATGGCGCTCAAATCATCATCGACCAATACCTAACAAGTGGCGAACAAAAATGGTCCGCAATGAATGGCTTGGTAATGCTATTACCACATGGTTACGAAGGTGGTGGACCAGAGCATTCTAATGCACGTCCAGAGCGTTTCTTGCAAATGAGTGCAGAAAATAATATTGTGGTGACCAACATTACTACAGCAGCAAACTTTTTCCATGCCTTGCGCCGACAATTAACTTGGGAATTCCGCAAACCAATGGTAAACTTTTCGCCAAAAGCGAATTTGCGCCACCTGCGTTCTTTCTCTACTTTAGAGGAATTTGCAAATGGTGGATTCCAAGAAGTGATTGATGATGCAACAATTGTTAAAGCCGATAAAGTAAAACGTGTCGTGCTGTGTACAGGTAAAATGTATTTTGACCTGAGTGAAAAACAATTGGCGGATAAGAATACAGATGTTGCTATCGTTCGTTTAGAGCAAATTTATCCGCTGCCAGTAAAACAATTGGAAGCACTGAATAAAAAATATAAAAAAGCAGAATGGCTTTGGGTACAAGAAGAACCGGCAAATATGGGAGCAGCAAGCTTCTTGAAAACAAATTTCGAAGCCTTCCCCATGAAATATCTTTGTCGTAAAGCCAGCGCTTCAACAGCGACAGGATTTGGAAAAGTACACAGCAAAGAGCAAAACAGTTTGATAGGTCAGGCCTTTGCTTTGTAAATGAAATTTTAATAAACATAAATAAGGGTGAATTAATCTTCACCCTTTATTTTTACAAGACAAATAAAAAAGATAATGCGCAATATAAAATTGATAGAAGTACGATCAGAAATAGGTGCAGGAACTCGGGGAGCCAGCCTAGGTATTGATGCTATTAAAATTGCAGCGCTCGATTTCATGAGCAATTTCTTTGTAAACTTCCCTTCGGAAGTGGTACCCGACATGAACAACTTGTTGTACGAACCTGTGGCTTCTCCTTATGCAAAGCGCATCCACGGTGTGCACACTATGTACGAACGCGTTTCGACGGCGGTCTGTGAAACCATTAAATCAGGCATTTTTCCAGTAGTATTTGCAGGCGACCATAGTACAGCAGGCGGAACCATAGCAGGCATCAAAATGGCCAATCCCAAACGCAAATTAGGGGTCATTTGGATAGACGCTCATGCCGATATGCATACACCCTATACCTCGCCATCAGGCAATATGCATGGCATGCCATTGGCCACAGCACTAGCGCAAGACAATATGGAATGTAAAGTGCATAATCCAGACCCCAAAACAGTGGATATTTGGAATAAGCTAAAAAATATGGGTAAAATTGAGCCAAAGATTTTACCCGAGGATTTAGTATTTATTGCACTGCGGGATTATGAAAAAGAAGAAGAAGCCTTGCTGAAAAAGTTAGGTATCAAAATAGTTACTGTCCAAGAAGTACGCCGAAAAGGAATCGAAAGTGTAGTGCGCCAAACTTTAGCACACTTGAGTAAATGCGAAGACATTTATGTATCTTTTGATGTAGACAGCCTTGATAGCAGCATCTCTCGCGGCACAGGCACACCGGTGAGTAATGGTTTAAAAGAGCGTGAGGCTGAGGATTTGATCGCAGCCTTAATGCAGAACTATAAAATCTGCTGTGTAGAAATTGTAGAAGTTAATCCTACCCTAGACAAAGAAAATCTAATGGCCGAAATAGCCTTTAATATTATTCGTCGTGCTGTCAATATTTTATTGCTCAATTAAGTAACAATGAATATTGAAATATGGTCTTTGGGCAAAGCAAATGATTCTTTTATTGAAGAAGGGATCCAATATTATTTTGGCAAAACAAAGCCTTGGAACAATATTGAATTAGTGCTTTTGCAAGTGCCGAAAAAAAACCTCACTACAGACATTGCCCGCACAAAGCAAATCGAAGAAGAGCTGATTTTAAAAAGGCTACAAGCCAATCATTACCTTATTTTGCTAGACGAGCGTGGTAAAAAACTCGACTCAGTGCAATGGAGTCAGCAATTTCAAAGCCTCATGAACCAAGGCACTAAAACCTTGGTAATATTGATTGGAGGTGCTTTTGGCGTAACGGAGCTCATCAAAGAAAAAGCCAAACAAAGCTGGTCTTTATCGCCTCTTGTATTTCCGCATCAAATGGTACGATTGATCGTTGCCGAACAGGTTTATCGGGCATTCAGTATTTTGAATCATTCCCCTTATCACCACATGTAAGGAGTTTGATTTATCGAAAAAGTCCCCTACTAAGATTGTATTTATCCACAGCGGGCTCCCCCCAAATATTATCCTGAACGCGATACACTACTTCACAATCTTTTAGTTGGCCGCAAATTGAATCTGCATTACCCCAGGCGTAGTTACAGCTACCCATTTTATTCCCTTCCCTATCAAAAATAAAGCCTCCTGAATCGTAACCATTTAAACCTACTGAAAAATACTTTTGGCCATTTAATTTACATTCAGATATTTCTCCGTTTTTATACGTTCGATAAAGTTTCTTAATCGTTTTCCAATCATCGACACTGTTCTTTTGACAAGAAACCAGGCAAAATGCCATTAAGGCAAGGCAAAAGATGTATTTATTCTTCATTGCTATCGACAATAAATGAGCATTGAAATTCTCTAGACGAGCAATCATTGAGGGCAAGGTATTTCTAAACTTGCAATTCAGAAAAAAAGGAGCAACCATTGTTCATGGACAACTCCTTTTTTATGATGGTATGCAATAGTCAAATCCGATCTTATTTCTTCATTTCTTTTGCAAAAGTATCTTTCAAACTTACCGTTTGGTTAAATACTAATTTATCGGATGCACTATCTCTATCCACACAAAAATACCCTTTGCGCATAAACTGAAATTGTTCGCCAGGCAAGGCTTTCAACAAGGAAGCTTCAATTTTTGCCTGTACATTTAACTCCATAGACTGGGCATTAATATGGTCTTTAAAATCGCCCTCTGCATTGGCAGGATCCTCTACCGTAAACAATCGATTGTACATTCTTATTTCTGCATTTACAGCCGTGGCCGCATCTACCCAATGGATTACACCTTTTACCTGTATGCCACTCGTATCGCTACCACTTTTACTGTCTACATGATAAGAGCAATGAAGTTCTGTAATATTGCCCGAAGCATCTTTGAT
>JAXITL010000048.1:0-14083 GCA_034680125.1 Chitinophagaceae bacterium | reverse complement strand
GGAATGACTTTGGTAGATAAAGCGGATATCGTGTATTTTAGCTCAATGCACTTAGATATCTAACTTAAAGTGCTATTTCTTCAAAAATTCCGCACCTTTGTCCTTTCAAAATTCCTCTTATGGCTTTCCCCAAAATCGACATCCACACGCACATCATGCCCGAGCATATCCCCAATTATTTTCAAAAATTTGGCTATGGCGAGTTCATACATCTCGAGCATCATTGCCCGGGTTGCGCGCGGATGATTAAAGGAGATAAAGTCTTTCGCGAGGTAGAGCAAAACTGTTGGGATGCTAGCGTGCGAATGAAAGAAATGGACCTTAGCGAAGTGGGCGTGCAAGTGCTTTCTACCATTCCTGTTTTGTTCAATTATTGGGCACAGCCTCAGCATGGTCTCGAGACGGCGCGTTTTTTCAACGACCATATTGCACAGTCTTGTGCCTATCATCCCGAACGATTTATCGGGCTTGGCACTGTTCCTTTGCAGGATATCGATTTGGCCATCAAAGAAATGGAGCGCTGTGTAACAGAGCTCAAGATGCCAGGTCTCGAGATAGGGTCTAACATCAATGGCAAAAACCTCAGCGATCCCTATTTTACACCCTTTTGGCAAGCTGCCGAACAATTAGGATGCAGTATTTTTGTGCATCCTTGGGAGATGATGGGCGAAAAGGATATGACTAAATATTGGCTGCCTTGGCTAGTGGGCATGCCTGCCGAAACTGCACGAGCCATTGCTTCTATGATCTTTGGTGGCGTGTTTACCCGCTTCCCCAAATTGCGTGTGGCCTTTGCCCATGGGGGCGGTTCTTTTCCTTTTACCATCGGCCGTATCGAGCATGGATTTAATGTGCGACCCGACCTCTGCGCTATAGACAACGAAAGCAACCCGCGCGATTATCTGGGCAAATTTTGGATAGATGCCCTTGTGCATGATCCCAAAGCGCTTGACTATGTGATAGACGTTATGGGCCATGACAAAGTATGTATGGGTAGCGATTACCCTTTCCCACTTGGTGAGCATCATCCCGGCAAGCTTATTGAAGAGATGCCTTATAGCTCCGAGCTCAAAAACCAACTCTTGCACAGCAATGCGATGGCTTGGTTGTATGGAGGCTAATGTTTTTGGGTTGCCACTCCCTTAGGGTACCTAATGTTCTTTGGGCTTTACTGTTGTGTATAATTTCCCTATGGTAGCAAAGGAATGAGCTGTTATGTGTGGGGCTCGCGCAGCGAGCCCCACACATAACGACGACCATTCGCCCTTGAAATAGGAAAACAAAATTGTCAATAAATATCCAAGACTGGATTGCGGATTTTTATTTCTTTGGTGCTGTTGTAGGGTGTAGCAATGCCTTGAAATGTCTTGGTAATTGTTGGAATAGCGGTATTGGCAAAAGTGGCGCTGTAACTGGTGTACAAGATGATATTTCCTGTAGCATCACTTAATGTTTTTGCTCCGCCAAAATTACCCGTACTTGTGATTTTTGCTTGGATAATTTTCACCAACACGGATTCATATTGTTCAAAATGAGTATTGAGGGCAGCAATTGTGAGTTGAATGGGGCTTATCGATTTTCCTTTCGCCAGTATGTTCAACTTGGATGCTTTAAGATTTTTAAGTTCCAATGCCCCTTCGTATTTGGTGAGTATGGCCCCCGCAATTTTGATTTCTACTGAATCGCCTAATTCTGGCATAGCTGCAGCTGAAGAAGATAAATAAACCAGCATTCCTTTTTGACCATCTTGTACAACAATGGTACTGGTTCCAAAATTTTTGTTGGCTGCATCACTGGTTACAATACCTCTAATGATATAATTGCCCAGTGTGGTGTCTTTGTTTGGGTAGATCTTGCGTAGGCTATCAATACTTAGTAAAACAGGTTCTTGAAAATCCGAACCATCACATCTATTTTGATAAAGTTGCAGATCGTTTGTGTCTCGAATCATTAGTTGCCCAATTCCTTTATATACGGTGTATATAGCCCTTATTTTCCCTTTCCCTTTAGGCGTTTCATATGCTTGGAATCTGGCATAATTGCTCGTACGTAATCGTATGGTATTCCCCGAACAATCGCGCATTTTTATACTGCTGGCAGTTGTTGCCTCGGCATACAAATTGTCGAAATAGGGATTGTCTAATTCTACATTTTCGATGTGAATGAGTCGGTTAATTAAGTCTTTTCTGGCTGTCATTAAGGCATCCATTTCTACTAAAGTAGATTTAATTATTTGCTCGCTTTTACTGGCAGCTACAAATTGTCCAATTGATTTGGAGGCTATGGCAGAAACCTGCATCACTCCCGCATTATCGGGCGCTGGTGTGGATCCAATCTGTGCTGTTCCATTTTCATCAGCTAGATAAAGTCCTTTTAATTTTACATATACTTTTCGACCAATAGGGAATCGGGTGTACAAGCTGTTTTCATTTAATTTTAATGAAATGCCAGCACTGCTGTCTGCTATGATTATTTGGTCCGACCAATTTCCTGATTCATCATCTGCAATTACTGTGGCTGCAATGATCCAATTGCTATCGATAAGGATGGGAGCACCTTCAATGGGGTTTAGTGCATTGAGCTTTGTCAAATTATAATTGACTAAAGCGGCCCAGTCATCATTGCCATAGACATCGGGTAGTTCATTCTTTTTTTTGAGGCAAGCAGCAAACAAGAGTCCAATACAAACAACAAAAATTCTACTGTTCATGTTTATGTTTTTTTAGGGGGTTAGAAACAACGCGGAGCCTTCATATCTATTTCACTGGTATCACGCAAAACCAATTGAGGTGTATTGTTGAATACAGTATATATAGCGGTTATTTTACCACGTCCTTTAGGGGGCGCAATTGCTTGAAGGCTACTGTAGGCACTGGTTCTTAAAGCAATAGTATTGCTGTCGCAATCCATCAATTGGATATTGGTTGCCGATGAAATATGGGCTGGTAAAGCATATTGTATTGCCCTGCTCGTATCCAATATTTGTGCGTCTGTGATGCTTACCAATCTATTGAACAGTTCTGGTTTGGCTATTTTTGCATCGGCGATACTTACTTCAATGGCTTTTATGGCCTGTTGCATTTCTGCGGCAATGATGTATTTATCCCAAAGCTGATAGGGTATAGCCGTCAGCAAACCTTTTTGATCGGGTATATAGCCCAGCTGGGGTAGTTTATAATAAAAGTTAGTGTACAAGCCTTTGCAGCGCAGGTATATTTTGCGCCCTATAGAGAAGTCATTATATAGATTGCTGGCATCTAATAAAATGGGTATGGCTGCCGTCCCATCATCAATGATTATTTGTCTATAAAAATTCCCTGTTCGATCATCAGCAATCACCTCTCCTGTAATAATGATGTTTTCTTTTATTTCGCGATATCCCGAACTGCCCATACCAGAGCGTAGTTCCGCGATTGTTTTATACATTGAAAAGTTGACATCATTGTTGTTTTTTTGGCTTGGCTTGTCCCATTTATTGTGCACACAAGCCATATTTAAGGTGCACAAAAATGTGATTAGTGAAGAAAATCTGCTCATGCGATTAAAATTTTAGACTGATGTTTGCAAAAAATGTTCTGCCCATGGCATAAGTGTATTTGGTGGGGAATTTGTCAGGATTATTATTGGTGAAATCGTAGCGCAATTGTTCGTATCCTCCTGATTTGATGTTCTGATTGTTCAGTAAATTGTTGATGCCGATATTTATGGAAACAGCAGTGGTATAAGCAATCTTATCCCAGACATTATGTAGTCGAATGGACTTGCCAAAGGATAGGTCTAGGGTATAGAATGAGGGCAATTTTTCTTGGTCAAAAATTTTACTGTAAGTAGGATTGTTTTTATCGATTAGTTCAGCAGCTTCTATACTTCTTCGGCTTGGGTTAACGGATACATAGTTTCTATCGAAGTAGTTTGTATTTATCTTCATGTACCAAAATTTTTTGCTGTTGTATTTCAACCCTATTGTATAGGCGCTTTGTGGTCCAACTCCGAGGTAATAGTTTTTGATATAGAGCTCCTTGCTTGTCGGTTTTGTATTGGTATCGTTATCATTGTAGATACTTATTTCAGGTCGATTAGTATAGAATGCTTGGCCAATGCTTGCTGCCGCATTAATGGATATCAGAGGATTTAGGGAATATTCTATGGCCCATTCTGTACCGATAAATCTTGTATTCATTTTTTGCATTACAAAATTGACAAAGCTTTGGTATTCGGGGTCATCATTGTAAAATCGTTGAATTTGGGTTCGGTTTTTTATGTCAGTAGCGTAAGCTATAGCTCTTATACAGAGTCTTGGTGCATGCAATAAATAGCCCGTCTCGATACTTTGTGTTTGTTGTAATTCTGGTTTTTCAAGTGTTTGATTTCGGGTTCGTGGGGCAATAAAGACATTGTTGATTCCGGGATCTTCTTTACTGAACCATCCATTGAAGATTAGGTAATTTCTTCCATCTATTTTATAGGTAATACCTGATTTTGCTGTTTGGTTTAGAAAGTTTTGCTGGGCGCTTTTGCCTAAAGAGTTCTCTGCAAACAATCCATTTCGGTAAAATCCATTTCTTAAGTAAGTAGTATAGCCCGCGCTAATAGATGCGAATAGACTAAGCCGTTTTAAATTCACTTCTATTTGTCCCCAAGCCCAAGCTTTCCCTATATTATTGGTGTAATGGTATCGGTATTTTTCACCTTTAAGTACTGCTCTGTTTGGTGTTTCTAAGTCGTTTTGTTTGTGGGCTGCATTGCCCACAAATTGTTGGGCTGCAAACATGTTGTAGTTGAGAAAATAATCCCCACCCAGGAGGTCCATCATTTTTCTGAAAAAGCTGGAATTTTGCATGATTCCTTGTATTCCTCCGCTCCAAGTTATCTGGTCAGACTGTTTATGGACTATGTTGTGTGCAATACTGATTTTGTTTACTTCTTCTACATCAGCGCCTAAGGCATATAAACTTCTTCTAGATCTTAAGCTGTCAGCCTTATTGCCATTGATGCCGTATAGGGTTTCGACATTATTGTTGTTGGCTTCGTACAATCGAGCCCAGTCAATTTGTAGTTTTTCGGGATTGTTTTTAAACGCTTGTCGAATGTTTTCTGCTGTGCTCGGACTGCTGTTTTGATAATAACTAGGTAGGTTTCGATAGTATTCTGGTCTTGGGTCTATGGCATTATACCAATCCAACGATGATATTTGATTATAGCCTGTTTGAAAGGAGAAGGAGTTGATGATTTTTGTTTGTGTCGATGGTTCTATGTGATGCTGGATTAGGAATAGGGGTTGACATTTTTTGGCCATTTTTGCATTTCTTTTCTGTCCCTCTTGCCATCCCCAGTTGGGGTTGTAATAATGATCTTGGCTCAGCGCATATACTTCTTCAACACTCGCTCCCGAAGATGCCCTTTCGTTTATGGCAGCAATAATATTGAGGCTTAATTGATGGCGCGTATTGAGTGTTTTTGCAATGGATATTAATCCAGAATAGGCGTCTAATGAAGTGCCTTTTGCATAAGCCTCTTGTGCCCATCTGCGCGAGCCCGAAAAAGAAAAGGCCCATCCATTTTTTTGTAAGCCACTGTGGTGGCTATACATTACTCTATTTTCATAAGACCTATTCGAAAGGGCATAACTCACTTTATTTTGCCGCGCATTTTCGGCAGCATTTAATGTGAATACAGTACTGCCATTTACAAGCCCTATTGCTTGCTGATGCGCAGCAATGCCATATGTGCTGCTTGGGTTTTTGATCACATCATTTAATCCTCCCCATTGGGCCCAAGCTATTTGTCCACTAATAAGATCATTCATCAATATGCCATTCATGATTAATTGCTGACCTGTTCTGTCATAGCCTCGAGCCCTTACCTTGTATTGGCTGAATACAAAACTACTTGCTGCTAAAAATGGATCTCGTACACCGGAAGAATTCAGTAATATACTGATGTTCTGATGGCCCATTAGGTCCTCCTCATCAGTATTATTTTCCATCATTTCTATGGCAATGGAAGGGATTTGCTCCTGTTCACTGGCCTCATTGTTGTACTCAGGTAGATGAAGAACAATGTTGCCTATATGAATTGATGCTTGATTCAAGTCTACCCTAAAGCTATCAATTGTGTTGCCACTAAGCCTAATATGAATGCTATATATACCCAAAGGCAAAGAAGGTATTTCAAAAGTTCCATTGGTATCAATGGCTTGAATCTGCTTTAGTTTGGGCAGGTATAATTGAATGTCGATTGCAGACCAGGACCCTATGTTTTGACTCACTAGGCTACCCTTAATCGTTCCTCTTGCCTCTTGTGCAATAGTTGTTTGGTTTAACAATAATAGCCATAGGAACAAGCTCATTTTTTTCATATTCCAAAAAACAGATTGTTTTATGGAGATAAAATTAAATAGGAATAGATTATTATTTTAAATATTTTTTAAATACATTAAAAATAAAAAAATCCCCATTTGTGCCTTTATAAGGACACAAATGGGGATCATAAAGCAGCCTATAGTTTAGGGTGTTTTGGTGGGTTCTGTTGCATTAATGGGGTCCGCAATTTGTCCGCCAAGAACACGCCAGTTCTGAATTTTAGGTTTTTCTTCAACAGGTATACGAACAATTTTTCGGCTGGCCTTGGCTTCCTCAATTTGTTTGCTCAAGCTATCCTGCATTAGCTTTTTTTCGAGCTCGACTTTTGCTAATCCCTGGGCCATTCCTTCTTCTATACCAGTAGCAGTGCCTGCTTTGATACCCTCGGCTTTTCCAAGCGCTTGTCCTTCATTAAAGGCTGCTTGTTTCAATGTAGGGAAATACAAGTAGGATCCACCGCCTACTATAAGCGCTCCAATGAGGAGTCCTGAAATAAAATTTTTCATTTGAGTGTTTTTAGTTTTTTAAAGGTTAAAAAATATGGGTGTCTTATTAAGGGCACACCGCTTGTGTGGTAAATATACTCTTATTTTTTTTGAAGAGTATTCATTATAACATAAAAATAATAGCACCGTATTGCCCTGGCAATAGGGAAGAAAGTTTAGTTTAACAAAAAAGTACTTTTATATAGCGTCTATATTCGATTTAAGAAATGTTGATTCCTTACTTTTGCACCTTTATGAAAAGAATCATTGAACATAGGAAGTTTTTAGGCGTTGATAAAAATGCCGACCTTAAAGAATTGAAATCAGTATACCGTAATCTGATGAAAGAATGGCATCCCGATAAATTTGTAGATAATGAAGAGGGTAGAATAGATGCGGAAGAAAAAAGTAAAAAGTTGATTGAGGCCTATCATTTTCTGGTGAGTATTGCTCCTGAAACGATTGCCCAATCTCAAGAGCAATACAATGAAACGATTTCGACTTCTCAAATATTGCATTACTCGTACGAGAAAAGTTTATTGCAATTGAATTTTGTGGATGGTAGTAGCTATGAGTATTTTGGTGTGCCCAAAACACTATACAATAAACTATGTAGCTCTGATGCTCCTGCAAGATTTTGTCGTAGAAATATTTACAACGAATTTGTTTATCGCAAGGTGAGTAAGGCGGTGGAAGCTTAATTCTTTTCCTTATTGATTATAATAAAATAGCCGCACAATCTATGTGCGGCTATTTTTTATTTCGATTTTTTTAATCAAGGGCAAAACAAATAGAAACGTCTGCTATCACCTCAATGTCACCAATAGCAATGGTTTCGGCCATTGACCTTAAATAGGATAAGGCAATTAATGCTAGTAGTAATTTTTCGATTTTGTTTCGTTCAGACAATTTAGGCCAGATTTAGTTTAATGGCTTTTGTTTTTTATTGCATGGCCTTCAAAAATTGCTCAATGGTTTGCATCGATTTCATTTTATCCGCCAATAGCATAAAGTTTTTGCCTACTTGTTTTAGCTTGGCATTATTTGTGCCCGTTTGGATGTAGTGCATGATTTTATTAAAGATTTCACTTTCAAAATAGGGCGATTCTGGGTTGCTGATAAAGTATAATCTTAACTGCTCGTTTTTGAGAATGAGCTTCTCAAAGCCCAGTTCTTTAGCGGCTTTGCGACAACGGATAGCAGTGAGCATATCTACAACTTGTATGGGCATGGGACCAAATCTATCTACCAATTGTTGGGCGTATTTTTCTAACTCCTCATTGTCTTTTACATTATCAATTTGTGTGTACAAGCTCAATCGTTCCGTGATGCTTTCTACATAAGTATCTGGGATGAGTATTTCTAAATCGGTATCAATCGTACAGTCGCTGACATAATCTTGCTTGCGTTCGATTTCATCTGCAAAAACATCTTTAAAATCTGTGCTTTTTAATTCTCTGATGGCTTCGTCTAGTATTTTATGATACATTTCAAAACCAATATCTGCGATAAATCCACTTTGCTCACCGCCCAACATATTTCCTGCTCCACGAATGTCTAGGTCGCGCATTGCAATCTGGAAGCCACTTCCCAACTCAGTAAACTGTTCTAAGGTTTGCAATCTTTTGCGACTATCATTCGGTAAGCTACTCAATGGTGGGGCTATTAAGTAGCAAAACGCTTTACGATTGCTGCGCCCCACACGACCACGCAATTGGTGTAAATCACTTAAGCCAAAATGGTGGGCATTATTGATGATAATGGTATTGGCGTTAGAAATATCTACACCACTTTCTACAATATTGGTGCAGCAAAGTACATCATATTTATGCCCAATAAAATCAAATAAAGCTTGCTCTAATTTGGCCCCTTCCATTTGTCCATGCGCCACTACAATTTCTAAGTCGGGACATAAATCTTTTAGTCGTTTGGCCATTTCGGGTAGGCTTTGCACACGATTGTGTACAAAATAAACCTGACCACCCCGTTCGGTTTCGTAATAAATAGCGTCCCGAATTGCATAATCGTCAAAGACCAAAATTTCTGTATTTACTGGTTGCCTATTGGGTGGCGGAGTATTGATAATACTGAGGTCTCGGGCATTCATCAATGAAAATTGAAGTGTCCGCGGAATGGGTGTTGCGGTGAGTGTTAGGGTATCTACACTCGCTCGGCGTTCCCTAATCTTTTCCTTGGCGGCTACGCCAAATTTTTGTTCCTCATCAATGACCAGCAAGCCTAAATCTTTAAATTGAACATCCTTACTCAGCAATCCATGGGTGCCAATGATGATGTCAATTTTACCTTCTTCTAAACGCTTCAAGGTTTCCTTTTTCTCTTTGGCCGATTTAAAGCGATTGATATAGTCTACGGTGCAAGGAAAATCCTTTAAGCGCTTTTGAAAGGTTTGAAAATGCTGATAAGCCAAAATAGTTGTTGGTACCAATATGGCTGCTTGTTTGTTATCGGCCACACTCTTGAAGGCAGCACGAACCGCTATTTCTGTTTTGCCAAATCCAACATCGCCACATACCAGCCTATCCATGGGTGCTGGCGCTTCCATATCACGCTTTACATCTTCTGTCGCTTTGCTTTGGTCTGGGGTATCTTCATAAATGAAGGAAGCCTCTAATTCGGTTTGCAAATAACTGTCAACCGTATGGGCAAAACCTTGTGAGGCCTTACGTTTGGCATATAAGCGAATCAAATCAGCTGCAATATCTTTTACTTGTCGCTTTGTTTTGTTCTTCAGTTTTTCCCAAACATCACTACCCAATTTATGCACTTTGGGTACAGTTCCTTCTTTACCTGTGTATTTGCTGATTTTGTGTAGCGAATTGATATTGACATAGAGCACATCATTGTCTCTGTAAATAATGCGCACCGCTTCTTGCATATTACCATTCACTTCAATTTTTTGCAAACCACTGTAGCGTCCAACCCCATGGTCTATATGCGATACATAATCGCCCGGTTGCAGGTCGCGCAAGGCTTTCAGGCTAATGGCTTTACCTTTAGTGTAGGCTTGTTTTACTTTATACTTGTGGTAACGTTGAAAAATTTGATGGTCGGTATAACAAAGTATTTTCTTGTCGTGGTCTATAAAACCTTTACTAATCGCATTGGGTATAGGTACAAATTGTATCCCAGCATTAAGGTCTTCAAAAATGGAATGTAATCGCTCTAGTTGTTTTGGGTTTTCGGCAAAAATGTAGGGTGTGTAATGGGCAGCAACCTTCTTTTTAAGGTCGGCAATGAGCATGTCGAATTGCCTGTTAAAAACGGGCTGCTCTTCTGTTGCTAATTGCAGTTGAATCGGCTCATTGTCTGGAAAGTGCTTTTGCAAAGAGCGGTTCCGCCATTCAATGAGATGTCTGCTTTTTAATTTGTTTTTCCAGCTATCAATATCCTCAAAATCTTCTAAAGACAAGGGTCTTATCCAATCTTCTTCTTGGTCCACGGCTACCGAATGTGTAGAAATCTTATTCGGTAAATCATCTGATATTTTATGTAGGCGACTTAAAGTAAAGTCTACATCTTTAAACCATAGAACTGTATTGTCGGGTAAGAAATCCAAAAGAGACACCTTTTCTTGGGCTTCAAAATTGGTTTCTACATTAGGCAAAATACTTACTTGCAATAGCTTTCGTTCAGATAATTGCGTTTCAGGATTGAAGATGCGGATGCTGTCTACTTCGTTGCCAAAAAGCTCGATGCGATAGGGATGTTCATTACCAAAAGAATAGATATCCAAAATGCCACCCCGCATCGCAAATTGTCCTGGTTCATAAGCAAAATCTTCTCGGCGGAAACCCAATCCAGATAAGCGTTCTAATAATGGATCAATCTTTAGATTTTCTCCAACTTTAATGCTAATCATATTGCCCGATAGTGTTTTCGGGTTTACTACCTTTTCGATTAATGCTTCTGGATAAGTAACCAGTACACCACCTTTTCTTTCGTTTGAAAACTTAGTTAGCGCTTCGGTGCGCAGCATTACATGACTACTATTGAGTTCTTTATAATCTCCCGCTTTCTTAAAAGAATCGGGGAAATAACAAATATCCAATGCCTTAGTCAGTTGCTCTATGTCGTTATGAAAATAGGCTGCTTCTTCATGATCATTCAATACAAAAACATGGTTGGCGCCATGGCCAATTGTTTCTGTTTTTGAACTGGTCATTTGCCATACAGCAGTAGCTATAAAGTTGAGTGAAGAGCCGTAAAGATTGTCTAATTGTAGGCGGATTTTGGGGCTGGTCCCGCCCGGCTGATCCGTTGGGACGGGCAATGAGATTGCGGCCGCTATTTGTTTCAAGCGGATATCATTTTGATATAATCCCAGCAAAGCTTGCAGGTTCATTACAGCAAAGATATGATTTTGTACCCTCTTGGATTTCTTAATAAAATAGAATTTGCCTATTTCAACTCTTGCATTTCAACCAACTTTCTGTAAATGCCATTTTGGCTGAGTAATGTTTCGTGATTGCCCCGCTCAACTATTTTTCCTTGCTCCAATACGATGATTTCATCGGCATTGCGCACGGTGGATAGGCGATGTGCAATAACAATACAGGTACGATTTTGCATCAAATTATTAATGGCATCTTGCACCATTCTTTCGCTTTCGGTATCGAGCGAAGAAGTGGCTTCATCCAAAATAAGTATAGGCGGATTTTTGAGTACTGCACGAGCAATAGTAATTCTTTGGCGTTCACCACCACTCAAGCGACTACCGCGGTCGCCCACTTCGGTTTCGTATTTTTGGGCTTTCTTTTGGATAAAATGATGGGCACTGGCTACGCGCGCTGCGTCTTCTACTCTTGCTAAATCTGCACCGCCGGTACCCAGTGTAATGTTGTTGTAAATGCTGTCGTTAAACAAAATTGGATCCTGACCAACAACACCCATTAAGCGACGAAGATTATCCACTTTGTATTCGCGAATGTCCACTCCATCTAATAAAATACTACCCGAACTCACATCATGAAAGCGAGGAATTAAATCGACCAAAGTAGATTTGCCCGCGCCTGAGGCCCCTACAAGGGCAATGTTTTTTCCTTTAGGGATGACCAAATTAATATTGTCTAAAATTACCTTTTCGCCATAGGCAAAATGTACATTTCGTAGTTCAATCTGATGTTCAAAACTATGAATAGGCTTTGCATTTGCTGCGTCTTTAATACTGGCCTCTACTTGTAAAATATCTTCTATTCTTTGCAGGGCCGCACTCCCTTTTTTAAGGTTTGAAAAGGCTGAAGAAAGATTTTTAAAGGGGTTGATAATTTGGGTGAACAAACCGAGGTACATGATGAATGCAGGACCAGTTAGGGAGCCTTGATGGCCCAAAACTAATCGTCCGCCAAACCACAAGATGACACTCACTACAATGATGCCCATTACTTCGCTTAAGGGAGAAGCTAATTCTTTGCGTGCCGATATTTTGTTGCGAATACGGAACAAATCGTTGTTCATTTTGGTAAAGCGCAATTGTTGATGACGCTCTGCATTAAAGGCTTTTACTACACGCATTCCCGTTAGGGTTTCGTCAATTATGGCCAGTATATCACTTAGGTATTGTTGCGAAATATTGGAGGATTTGCGCAGGGTTTTACTCACCAAGCCGATGATTAATCCGGCTACAGGTAAAAAAACAAAAATGAAAAGGGATAAACTAGGGGAAATCACAATCATTGCTCCCAAAAAGAAAATGAGCATTAAAGGTTCGCGAATAAAAACCTCTAATACAGAAATTACCGATACCTCTACTTCATTGATGTCATTGGTCATTTTAGACATGATATCACCTTTACGTTCGTCAGTAAAATAACCGATCGGTAAGGATAATATTTTAACAAAAAGTTCATTGCGTAAGCGACGAAGAATGGCGTTGCGCAATGGTGCCAGTATATAAATAGATAAATAAAGGAAGATGTTTTTTAGTGCAACAAATAGAACAATAGCCACACAGATTAAGGCTAGTGCATTGATAGGACCATTCTTTTCGGTTAGGTCGAAAATATAAGTGTGTAACTGCTCTATTATATTTGGATTTGCTTTTGGTTTTGGTTTTTCATCACCCGAAAATAAAACCTGTAATACCGGCATTAAAGAGCCCATCGAAAAAACAGAAAAAACTACTGCTAGCAAACTGCACACAAAATAAAGCACAATACTCCCTTTGTAGTCGCTGATGTAGTAGATTAATCTTTTGATATTTTTCATAATTCTTTAGTCGATGCTGTACGAAACGGTACCATCTTTTTCATCTTTGAGTTGTACGCCAAATGAGGCCAATTGATTGCGGATTAAATCACTAGTGGCAAAGTCTTTTCTTTGTTTCGCATCTTTACGAATGTCTATTAATACCTGTAATACCTTATCCATTTTATCACCAGCTTGCTCTGCTTGTAAAGGCTGTAGGCCAAGGATATCTTCAAGATAGGTCCTGAAGGTTGCCTGTAATAAGGCAAAAGTAGTAGCGTCAATTGCATCAGTGCTTATTTGACCACCTTTGATACCGTTGATTATCGGAGCCAACTCGAATAAATTAGCAATGACCTTGGCGGTGTTCAGATCATCATTCATAAATTCGGTACATTCCTTGCAGAAATTTTGGATCCTTTCATTCAGCTCTTTATCACTGGCATCAGCATTTCCAGAGTGATTTAATTTCTTCAAAATTTCATAAGCTTCCCAAAGGCGCCTTAAGGCTTTCTCTGAAGCCTGTAAGGCTTCGTTGCCAAAATCTAAAGTACTGCGGTAATGAGTTTGAAGGATATAAAAGCGCACTACCATGGGGTGGTAGGCCTGCTCCAAAATAGTATGATTGCCGCTAAACAATTCCGTCAATTTAATAACATTGTTATAGCTCTTGCCCATCTTTTTACCGTTGATGGTTATCATATTGTTGTGCATCCAATAGCGTGCAGGTGCTTTGCCATTGGCAATAGTCGATTGGGCAATTTCGCTTTCGTGATGCGGAAATTGTAAATCCATTCCGCCTCCGTGGATGTCAAATTCTTCGCCTAAATATTTGCAACTCATAGCCGAGCACTCAATATGCCAACCGGGGAAACCTTCGCCCCAAGGGCTTTTCCAACGCATTAAATGTTCTGGTGGTGCATTTTTCCAAAGGGCAAAATCAACCTTGTTTATTTTTTCGTCCTGCCCGTCGAGGTCGCGGGTGGTTTCTAAAAGTTCATCTATTTTTCTGCCCGAAAGCTTACCATAACT
>JAXITL010000047.1:0-14698 GCA_034680125.1 Chitinophagaceae bacterium | reverse complement strand
TCCAAAAATTTTGGAGGTAAATCAGTACAAGAGGCCATTCTTGTAGAGGATGATGCCGAAAAACTAGGGATTGCACCTAATGTGCTCATCCAAAAAAAGGGAAAGGGTACATCGGCAAAAAAGCTATTGAATAATAATGCTGTTCAGCTGAGGTCAGGCACTACTTTTCAAACAGATTTTGGTGCCAATCAAGAGAACACTGCTTATAATAACAATCAACTAGAAGCCTCTTCTGAATCCGAGGAAGAGTCCCTAGGGTCTGCGGATAGTAGCTTTATTAAAATGAAGGCCCAAGCATACCGCCTTGCATTTAAACCCAATAATTTTTCAATCAGTTTGGACAATAATTTGTTGTTTACTCGATACCAAGCTGCTGGCCAAAATGGCAATCAATTCGCTAATCCAAACTTGGCGGGTTTAGCCACCATCAGTATGGATGATATGATGGAAGATTATCGTTTTTTAGCTGGATTTAGATTGCCTTTTTTGAATAATGGCTCTTCTTATTTCTTTCAGTTTGAAAATGCCAAAAGACGCTTGGATTGGAATATTGCCTTCTTAAGAAATGCTAGTTCACAGCCCTATAATTTACAATTTGTAGATTCCTTTGGCAATCCTGTTTTGAATACGTTAGGCATTGGCAAAACAACAACTACCTTATTGCAAGGCTCGGCATCTTACCCCATAGACAAAATGCGCAGCCTTCGTATGGAATTGGGACTTCGTCAAGATGCACTTACTTTTAAAGCCATTGATACCTTTACCCTTATCGTGCCTAATGATCGAAAATATTGGACCATGAGCCGTTTGGAATATGTTTATGACAATACTAAATTCATTACAACAAACATTATGAACGGAACACGATATAAGGTGTTTGGTGAATACATGGCACAAATGAATGATAAAGGCGGCGCTGTTTATAATGTGGGCTTCGACTTTAGAACCTATCAAAAATTGTACAAAAACCTTATTTGGGCTTTTCGTGTCGCGGCAGCCCATAGTGGTGGTAAGCAGAAAATATTGTACTTCTTGGGTGGTGTAGACAATTGGATTAATTATCAGCAAGCGGCTCCTGCAGCGCCTGTAAATCAGGAAACATATGGTTTTCAAACCCTAGGGAATACATTGCGTGGCTACAAACAAAATGCCCGAAATGGCAACAGCTATGCCGTTTCAAATTCAGAGTTCAGATTTCCGATACTCTCCACTCTAGTTCGTCGACCAATACAATCTAAAATATTGCGTAGCTTACAAATGGTGGCTTTCACCGATATCGGCTTGGCTTGGAATGGTTTAATACCCAATGATCAATCGATGTCCAAAAAACAAGTATTGGGGCAGACCCCTGTAATCGTGTCTATTAATATGCCCAACACAGAGGGTGTTGCTATTGGATATGGTTTAGGGATGCGTATGGCTTTATCTGGCTATCAACTACGTGTAGATGCTGCATGGAATAAAGAGGGGATTAAAAGACCGCTCATTTATTTTTCCATTGGCACAGATTTTTAATTGAATAAAAATGGGCGAAAGAAAATGATATTTCGTTTGTTTTGCCCTATTTCGTACCTTCGCCCACTATTTTCAAATTATAGTTTATACTCGATATGAAGTTATCGCAATTTAAGTTCGACCTCCCTTTAAATCTGATTGCACAAAACCCAAGCAAAAATCGCGAAGAAAGTCGATTGATGATTGTGCATCGTAAGACCGGAAAAATCGAACACAAAGTTTTTCACGACATTAAAAAATACTTCCATGACAAAGATGTAATGGTGGTTAATAATACCAAAGTTTTTTCTGCTCGCCTATATGGTAAGAAAGAAAAAACAGGTGCAAAAATTGAAGTTTTCTTGCTGCGTGAACTACACAAAGTAAATCGTCTTTGGGATGTGATTGTGGATCCGGCCAGAAAAATCCGTGTAGGTAACAAACTTTATTTTGGCGATAATGATGAGTTGGTAGCCGAAGTGATTGACAATACCACATCGCGCGGACGTACCATTCGCTTTTTGTTTGATGGTACCGATCAAGAGTTCCGTGGGATGTTAGACTTGTTGGGTGAAACACCATTGCCCAAATACATCAAACGCAAACCAGATGCAGAAGACAAAGACCGTTACCAAACAGTGTACGCCAAGCACGAAGGTGCCGTTGCTGCACCAACTGCAGGGATGCACTTTAGTAGAGAGTTGATCAAACGTCTTGAAATTGTGGGTGTCAAATTTGCAGAAACAACCTTACATATAGGTTTAGGTACTTTCCGTCAAATAGAGGTAGAAGATTTAAGCAAACACAAAATGGATGCTGAGTATTTTGCTATTGACGAATACTCTACCAATCTTGTGAATAAAGCCAAGGAAGAGGGCCGTCAAATATGTGCCATTGGTACAACAACATTGCGTGCATTAGAAAGCTCCGTTACGGCGCAAGGATTATTGAAACCCGCTGATGGATGGACGAATATGTTTATTCACCCACCGCACGATTTCTCTATTGCTAATTCATTAGTGACGAATTTTCACCTTCCGAAAACGAGCTTGATGATTATGACTTGCGCTTTTGCAGGTTATGATTTGGCAATGGAAGCTTATCACACTGCGATCAAAGAAAAATACCGTTTCTTTAGCTATGGCGATGCGATGATGGTAATCGATTAATGAGCTTCATTATTTTATTTTTTTAGGCCCAAAAACTTTTTGTTTTTGGGCTTTTTCTTTGTGAAAATGCCAATGATTAAATACGCAAGATAGCGCTCGATTAGTCATTCTAAAGCGCTTTATAACGGAGTAGTAGTTTATATTTGCCACCATGAAAATCACTAGATTATTTACTGAGTTTTTTGAGTCAGAAAAGGCCTCAGGAGTACTGTTGATTATATGTACCGTCTTTTCGCTACTGCTCGCCAATTCTTCTTTTGCTTTAGGCTATATCGGATTTTGGAAATTCGATCTTAATGGTCATGCTCTGGTGCATTGGATTAACGATGGCTTGATGGCTATTTTCTTTTTGCTCATAGGCTTAGAATTGGAGCGCGAGGTATATGCCGGTGAGCTATCTGATTTCAGAAATGCATTGTTGCCAATTTTGGCCGCAATAGGTGGTATGGCTGTGCCAGCAGCCTTATATTATATGCTGAACAAAGGTACTGATGCGTCTGCTGGTGCAGGTATCCCAATGGCTACAGATATTGCCTTTGCATTGGGCGTATTAAGTTTGTTGGGTAAGCGTGTGCCCATTAGCTTGAAAATATTTTTGACAGCCTTGGCTGTAATTGACGATTTGGGCGCTATTTTATGCATTGCTTTGTTTTATACCAAGTCTATTGATTTGGGACAATTGGGTATTTCCTTGAGCATCTTTGGGGTCTTGCTGCTGCTGAATCGACTAAAGGTGCGCAACTTAATTCCCTACATAATAGGGGGTATTTTGATGTGGTATTTTATGTTGCACTCGGGCGTGCATGCCACTATCAGCGGGGTGCTGCTAGCCTTTGCCATACCCTTTGGTAATGGTAATCAAAAATCGAGCTCTTATATACTGCAGCACTTTCTTCATTGGCCAGTGGCCTTTATCATTCTCCCCATATTTGCCTTGGCCAATACTGCCATTACTTTTCCAAGCGATTGGATGCAGCACTTAAGCGCTGACAATAGTTTGGGTGTTTTTGTGGGTTTGCTAATTGGTAAGCCATTAGGGGTGTTTTTGATGAGCTTTTTGGCAGTAAGTATTGGCTGGTGCTCTTTGCCTCAAGGCCTTGGCTGGAAACATATTTTAGGTGCGGGCCTTTTGGCGGGCATTGGTTTTACGATGTCTATTTTCATCACCTTGCTTGCTTTTGATGCAGACACTTATGTTGTTTCTTCCAAAATAGCGATACTCATTTCTTCTCTGATGGCATCCATAATAGGATTGCTGTTTCTGAGATTTGCGCAAGCAAAAGAATTAGAAGAAGAGCTGGAAGAAGTAGAGGAGATCATTAGGGTTTAATCGCCTTGCGGATGGAATGGCTGATTTGGATTAGCAAAATGAGACCACTGCATATAGCTGCGCACCAAACATATAAACTAGGGTATGGCGCTATGTTTAATTGCAAACTATTTAATTTTTGCGAAGCGATATATTGAATGCTTATAGCTATTAATACCGATACAGACAAAGCGCTGAGCATAATCGGAATATATTTCGCCATCAGAAAGCGACTTAGCTTTTTAGGGCTATACCCAATTTGTAATAATAGTTGCACGGATGCCTGTGCTTTGGACATGGTAAGCTCAATGAACAATACAAAAACCAATGCTCCAATACCCATTAATAATAAGGCTAGCGCCCCTGTTGCACCCGAAACGATATCAACAATAGAGCGCATTTTGCTAAAGCGTAATTGCTCGGCATTGGTGCTGTAATTGTTTTTTTCGAGGAAGCTTGTAAATGCTTTGTCGCTAGGGTCAGCAACTTTGATCATTACTCGTGAAATGCTGAGAGGCACTTGGGGTGCAAATTTGTTATTGCCAAAATCAATAAATGATTGGGGCACTAATACAGAGGATATTCTGTCGGAAAAGCCCTCAACTTGTGCACGGTAATTTGTTGCATTGGCGCCTTCCCCCATTGTCAAGGTAAAACCCAAAGCTTTTACTGTTTGTTCCGAAAGTAGTGGTAGGCCTTGGCTGGGAGCAAAAACATAATTATACATGTTGAGAAAATCGCGCGACAGAATAATCGGTAAGGTATTGTCGCCCTCCTTCCATTGCCAACTATGGGGCATTTGATCCATAAATCGGTCTGGCGCGGCCTCTAAAAACAATAAGGTATAAAAGGCCATTGGTCCGCTGCCAATACTTGCTGAAACTTTAAAATTAGCGGGGCTGAGCATGCCCACATCTTGCACCTGCGGCGCACTTTTTATTTGGTTGATGTCTTGAGCTCTAAATTGAGCATATTCTTTGTTGGCCATCGCTGCATCGTCTACTTTTTTACTGATGGTCAAAAAGGTGCTACCAAGGCTATCCTGGCTGCTTTTGCCCTGTAACAAATCTTGAAAAACACTCCACATCATTACCGATACCAACAACAAGGTACATCCAATACAAAGCGCGATCCATGCACTCATTAAGCGCCTTTGGTTGGTATTGCGCAGCAATAGTTTATGTAAAATCCCTAGCGGTTTGTTTGCGCTCACAGCATATAGGTTTTATGGTAAGGGAAATAATCATTTTTATCAAGGTCGGCTAATAGCAATCCGGCATTATTGCGCTGCACTATTTGCGCAATTAGGGATGCGGCTATTGCAGTGTTTTTATGATCGAGATGGCTGAAGGGTTCGTCCATTAATAAAAAAGAGAAGGGCTGTAGTAAAGAACGAATAATCGCTAGGCGTTGTTGTTCGCCATAAGAAAGTGTTTGCGCCAGTGCATTTTTTTTATCGCCAATGCCTAATTGCTGCATCCATTCGCTGGCTTCTTCTGCGCTTACAGTATTGGTAATGCTGCGTTTTAATTCTAGGTTTTCCCAGGCACTGAGTTCAGGAAATAGACGCATGTCTTGAAAAATTACACTCACTTCTGTAGCTCTCAGCACAGCTTTTTCTTCAGCAGAAAATTGACTGAGGTCTTTTTTATTCCAAAAAATATTGCCTTCAAAATCTGTTCTTAAACCATACAGAAAATGAACAAGGGTTGTTTTACCTGTGCCCGAAGGTGCTTGAATAGAGATGTATTCGGGAGATGAAGCCTTAAAATTTTTAAGCCAAACATCCGATGTTTGGGCTTTTAATTTTTCTTTTAAGGGTATCGGAACAAGTTGTTCGATTGACAAGGTCATCATGGGGTTTGGGCCATTTTTATTGCATTAAAATACGCAAGTTGTTTTCGGCTTGTTGCGCTTTGCCATTGTCGCCTATTGCACGATAAATTTGTAATTGCAAATTATAAATAGCAGGATTTCCTGCATCTATTTTAAGTGCTTGCTCCAAGGTCGCTAATGCATTTTGGATATCCCCTTTCTGTGCAAAGAGTGTTGCATAACGCACCAATACAGCGTCATTGCTCGCATCAATGGCTACCGCCTGTTGGTATAAGGCAAAGGCCGAATCTAGTTTCTGGCTTTCCATCGCAGCATGGGCAGCCATGTCTAATTTTGTTTTGCGCTCGAGCACTGCGCTCAGGGGTACTCCATCATTTTCGATTATGTGCACTGCACTTTTGGGAGGCCAAGCCCCAGCCTCTAATTGTGCCAAGCTGATGTAGCGTGAGTAGGTAATGTAATAGTCCCAATCTTTAGTGTCGCGGTCGTTGTAGCGAACATAAATACCCGAAAAATTATTGCTGTCTTTTTCAAAATAGCGAAATATTTCTGACATATTGGATGCTACTATTGTTTTTCTGTTTTTGATTGTTGTGTTTTGTTTAATCCAATCGGCAGCTTGCTTTCCACTGTTTTGGTAATAGTCTAAATCATATACGCCAATGGCTTTTTTAATGCCGCCAGAAAACTCGTTGAAGTAAACATATTCGTTGGGAAAACTACGAACAATCCATGCCAATGGCAAAGCCAAACCTATTGCTATAGCTGCAATTGTAGCGTATTGGTATATTTTTTGTGCAGCAAATTTTTCCAATAAATAGTTGCAAAATAGTGCAACCAAAATAACCATACTGGGGTATACAAAAAAGAAATGTCGCCAAGTATCGTAAAGTACAGAATCTTTGTAAATGGCATAGGCCACAGGAAAAATTAAAGTAAACAAGAGCACTGCATAAGCTGCTTTGCCGTATTTTTTTTGAAGTGATTGAGCGGTTGCAATTGACCCAATAAAAGCAAGTAAAATAAAGATGGGTGTTGAAATGCTTATCCATTTCATGGTATAGGTATTGGGCACCTCATTGTTCATGATGTAGGCGCCATTGTACAGCATTCTTATCGGTACCTCGCGATGCGTCATTGCTTCTAATGCTTCAAGTGGTTTGCTCAATGGTTCTTGCAAAGCCCAAGGCCAAAACATAATACCAATGATATTGCCAAGAATAAAAGTTGCTGCTAAATTGAACGCGATTATTTTTGCGGATGCACTAAAATTGGATTTGATTTTTTCTTGAAAATGTTTATCCCACAAATAATAGGCAGTGATGAATAGTGCCGTGTAAGGAATCATTAAAATGCCACCAATTCGGAATCCCATCGCTAGTCCAAATCCAATCCCCATCAATATTGCATATTTCCATTGGGCTTTTTTATTGCCAAATGTGGCGATGTATTTCATTAGATAATACAAGAAAAAAACATTGGCAAAAGCAAATGGGATGTCTTTAGGGTTATTCATTGATTCACCCAAAATTCTTGGACTTAAGGCAATAAGAATAAATGCGAGTACTCCAGTTCGCCATCCGCCAAAATGCTTGCCCAGCAAGCCTGTATAAATAAAAAGTAGAGCTCCAATTAAGGAATTGATGATATGCCTAAAGGTCAATTCGTCGGAAGAAGCAAATAGGCTTTTATGCAAAAAGGTTACTGTAAAATCATAAAGTCCACCGTAATAATGCAAGCCCGCTACTTGTGCCCAGTTTTGTTTGTCGTAGTCAAGCGCAACATCGCTCCCGTTAAAAAAATAATTGTAAATATCATGGCCATAAATAATCAATGACCATTCGTCACCACTCATGCCGTGCCATGTGCTGAAATAAGGCATCAATACGATGCTTAATGCCGAAAGTGCAATAAATATTTTTTGCCAAATTTTATCCTGATGTGCGTCAATAGAATTCATAAGGAGCGTATCTTTTAAGTATAATTTTGGAGGTAAATATAATTGTTTTGAATGGCTTGTTGCACTGGATTACAATTCTAATTTCAAGTATCGGCCAGTATGGCTTTCTTTTTTGGCGGCTACTTTTTCGGGAGTACCTGCTACTACCACATTTCCTCCACCATTTCCACCTTCTGGTCCAATATCGATGATGTAATCGGCCACTTTCAAAATATCCATGTTGTGTTCAATGACCATTACTGTATTGCCTCTTTCTACCAGGCGGTTTAATACCGATAGTAAATGTTTGATGTCTTGAAAGTGAAGTCCCGTAGTGGGTTCGTCCAATAAATAAATGGTTTGTCCCGTATCTCGTTTCGATAACTCGGTTGCCAATTTTACCCTTTGTGCTTCACCTCCACTTAATGTTATAGCACTTTGTCCAAGCGATATATAGCCAAGCCCTACATCTTGTAATGTTTTCGATTTGCGATACAACATGGGTACGTTTATAAAGAAATCTACGGCTTCATCCACCGTCATATTTAGTACATCCGAAATTGATTTTCCGCGATAGCGAATTTCTAAAGTTTCTCGATTGTAGCGTTTGCCATTGCAGGTTTCACAATGCACATAGACATCGGGTAAAAAATTCATTTCTATCGTGCGCATGCCACTTCCTTGACAGCTTTCGCATCTTCCTCCTTTGACATTAAAAGAGAATCTACCTGCCGAATAGCCTCTTATTTTTGCTTCAGGAATTTGGGCAAAAAGCTGTCGAATGTCATTAAAAAATCCGCAATAAGTTGCTGGGTTGCTGCGTGGGGTACGTCCAATGGGGCTTTGGTCAATTTCTATTACTTTATCTACATATTCTAAGCCCTCAATGCTTTTGTAGGGCATTGGTGTTTGTTTGTAATTAGGGTAACAATGTTTGGCAAGAATAGGGTAGAGCGTCTCGTTGATGAGTGTGCTTTTGCCACTACCACTGACACCGCTTATGGCTACAAAAGTACCCAATGGTATTTCGATAGAAACATTCTTCAGGTTATTACCTGTAGCACCTTTTAGTTTAAGCGTATGTCCATTTCCTTTTTTTCGTTCTTTTGGAATTTCGATACTTAAAGTATTGTTGAGAAAGCCTGCGGTTGTGGTATTTGTTTTCAATACTTCCTTTGGGGTGCCTTGGCTTACTACTTTACCGCCATGTATTCCCGCTGCTGGTCCGATGTCAATTAAATAGTCGGCAGCAAGCATAATATCTTTGTCATGTTCTACTACTAGCACTGAATTTCCGGTATCACGTAAATCTTGCAGTGCCGAAATTAATCTAGCATTATCACGTTGGTGCAATCCAATACTGGGTTCGTCTAGGATATAAGTAATGCCTGTTAATTGAGAACCTATTTGAGTAGCCAGTCGTATTCGTTGAGATTCTCCACCACTAAGGCTTCTGGTAGGTCTGTTCATGCTCAAATAATGAAGTCCAACATTCAGTAAAAAGGAAAGTCGGTCCCTAATTTCTTTGAGAATATCTTTTGCAATAGTGTTTTGTTTTGCGTTTATTCTTGCTTCAATGTCTTCAAACCAATTAGCTAATTCTTGTAAGGAATGGTTGGATAAATCAGCAATGTTTTTGTCCTTAATTTTAAACCAAAGACTTTCTTTACGGAGTCTTGCGCCCTTGCATTCTGGACAAGTGTTTAACTCCATATATTGCTCTGCCCAACTACGTATTGAATCTGATGTGGTTTCATTAAACCAACGCAAAATCATGTTGACAACACCTTCATATTCTTCATTGGGTACAGGACTTGCTTCAGCATTTTCGTAGCTAATGATGCCTTCTTTATTACCATATAGAAGGATGTTTAGGGCTTCTACCGGTATGTCTTTAATAGCTTTATTC
The DNA here is from genome assembly GCA_034680125.1 of Chitinophagaceae bacterium. Lineage (GTDB taxonomy): Bacteria > Bacteroidota > Bacteroidia > Chitinophagales > Chitinophagaceae > Rurimicrobium. The sequence goes on along the minus strand of JAXITL010000047.1, from coordinate 5,042 downwards.
GTAGGTACTTTATGTTTTTTTGCAGCGGCCATGGCCATTTTGAAAGTCCATGCATCACGCTCTTCGCCCAATGGTGCAATTCCCCCATCAGCAATGCTTTTACTGAGATCGGGCAACACTTCCTTCATATTTACCGCATAGATATTTCCAAGTCCTTTACAGCAAGGGCAGTAACCATAGGGTGAGTTGAAAGAGAATGAATTGGGGGAAGGTTCTTCATAGGAAAGTCCTGTTTCGACACACATCAATTGCTTACTATATTGCATCAAATGATTGCTTTCCGTCTCCAATACAAACATCAATCCTTTGCCCGATTGTAAGCTTTTTTGAATGCTTTGGGAAAGTCGTGTTTTCGATTCTTTATCGGCAACCAATCTGTCTACGACTAATTCAATATCATGAATTTTATAGCGATCGAGTTGCATCTTTTCTTTCAGTTCGATAATCTCCCCATCCACACGCACTTTTAAATATCCTTGTTTGCGCAATTGCTCAAATAGTTCTCGATAATGCCCTTTGCGCCCACGGACAACTGGTGCGAGTAGTATTAGTTTTTTGTTTTTAAAGGTTTTATTGATGTGTTCTGCAATTTCTTCTTCACTGAAACGTTCCATTCTTTTTCCGGTGTTGTAAGAATAGGCTTCGCCAATACGCGCAAATAAAAGTCGCAAGAAATCGTATACCTCTGTTACGGTACCAACAGTAGATCGTGGATTTCGGTTAGTTGTTTTTTGTTCAATAGAAATAACAGGGGATAGTCCAGAAATTTTATCTACATCAGGCCTTTCAAGATCGCCCATAAATTGCCTAGCATAAGCAGAAAAGCTCTCCATATAGCGTCTTTGGCCTTCAGCAAAAATGGTGTCAAAAGCCAAGGAAGATTTGCCACTGCCGCTGATTCCGGTAATAACTACCAGTTGGTTTTTGGGTATGGAAAGCGAAAGATTTTTAAGATTGTGTACACGTGCTCCAATTACTTCAATATGCTTGCTCATAGTTAATGCTTGCCTGTGGCCATTGTGCTTCAGGTTGATTTTTATTTTTTTCGGTCGATGGTAAAATTAACAAGTTCCTGCATAGCATCCCTCGCCTCGGAGGCTGGAAAAGTAAACAACAAGTCAAGTGCTTTGTTTTTGTATTGTTCCATTGTTTGCTCTGCGTATTTTATGCCGCCATAGCTATTAACGAGTTGCATGACTTCGGCCACTTTCTGTTTATTGTTGTTTTCATTTTTAATAGTATAAATAATCTTCTTTTTAATATCGCTAGGAGCAATTTGTAAGGTATAAATTAAGGGAAGAGTCATTTTCTTTTCTTTGATATCAGCTCCAGATAGTTTTCCTGTGCCGCTTTGACCATAATCAAGTAAATCATCTTTTATTTGAAAGGCAATGCCCACTAATTCTCCAAATTGCCTAAAAATTTCGGCTGTTTGTTTGTTTTGTTCGGCCGAGTAGGCGCCTGCCGAACAGGCGGATGCTAATAAAGAAGCGGTTTTTGAACGAATGATTTCAAAATAAACTGCTTCGGTAATATCTAATTTTCGTGCTTTTTCGATTTGAAGCAATTCCCCTTCGCTCATTTCTTTAACTGCGTTTGAGGTGATTTTTAGCAGTTCGAAATCTTCATGCTCTATGGACAGTAAAAGTCCTTTTGCTAGCAGATAATCGCCTACCAAAACAGCTATTTTGTTTTTCCAAATAGCGTTTATCGAAAAAAAGCTTCTTCTTTGAAGTGCGTCATCAACAACATCATCGTGTACCAATGTTGCTGTATGCAGCAATTCAATCATTGAGGCTGTTCGATAGGTGCGTTCATTGATTTCCCCAGCGATTTTTGCAGACAAAAAAACGAACATAGGTCGCATTTTTTTTCCTTTACTTCTGATGATGTACTTGAGTACTTGTTGTAGGATTTTATTTTTTCCTTTGAGTAAATCATTGAATTTTTCATCAAAATGTATTAAGTTTAAATTAAGAAATTTTATTGCCTTGAGCACTTTGTAGTTTTTTTGATGTTGAAAATTTTAATTTTAGAAAAGAAATAATTCAAATCTAATTGTTTGAAGGGCAATCCTGCATTGACTGTAAAAATGATTGCAAAGTTGTGGAAAGAGTTCTAGAAAACATAAAAATCATTTGTGGCATACTGTTTGACAGTACTTTGTACAAATCTTTTTAGGGTAATTTTTTTTGGTTTTCAATAAATGCACTACTTTTGCTAAGATTTTATAATTAAGTCACTAACTACTTTAATTTAAATACACCAATTATGATTAACAAAAAGTACGTATTATTAGCGGGCGTTATAGCTGCTATTGCCGTACAACCGGCTTTTGCACAAGAGTCGAGTTCAACCACAGCTAAAGGTTGGAGCGGGCGTGACATGACCTATCGTGGTTACAATTATGATTATATGGATACAAACTATGTACCCAAAAATCGTATGAAACAGCATAATAAATTTTTAGCAAATCAATATGCTTTTGCTGCTAAACCACGCAGTATGTGGGAAGTTGGTGCAAAATTTGGTCAATTTCAAGTTTCAGGTGATGTACCAGCAGAGATGCTTTGGAGAGGTTCTTATGGTATCGGTATGCATGTAAGAAAGTCATTAGGTTATGTATTCTCATTGCGTGCTGCATATGATTATGGTCAGGCTACAGGACTTGGATTCCAATCTTCTTTAGGTTATGGTAATAATCCAGCATGGTCAGCGAATGGTAAATACCAAGGACAAAGTGCAATAGGTGGAAGAAACGAGCAGGTATTTTATAACTATCGTACAGAAGTGCACCAGTTCAACTTAGACCTTATCGCTTCTACAAACAATATTCGTTTCAATAGAGCCAAAACGGGTGTTTCTTTTTATGGTTTTGCTGGTCTTTCTGGTTTAGCGTATCAAACTTGGGTAAATACTTATGACGAGAAATTTGGTACTTACGCTGCAGGTTTTGAAAAAATCTATCAGGAATATGCTTTTAACAACGCCACTCAAGGTCAAATTGAATATTCTGACAGACGTGAAGTTAAAAATAAGTTGAGAGATTTATTGGATGATACTTATGAGACTGCTGCTGAAGGAGCTCAAAAAAATCGTCGTCCTGGTATTTTTGGTACTAAAACCTTCATGGCGTATACTACCCTTGGTTTAGGTGCTCAAATTCGCTTGTCTCGTCACTGGAATTTTTCAGTAGAAAACAGATTAACGATGCCTTTGGGTAACGGTGATGATCTTTTGGATGGCCAACGTTGGTCTGAGCAAAAAGGTTCTGAACCTGTTATGAGTCAAAGCACAGATGCCTTGAACTTTTTCTCAGTTGGTTTGAACTACAACATTGGTCGTAAATCTAAAAGTGTTGAACCATTGTATTGGTTAAACCCACTAGACTACGCTTATACAGAATTGAACAGCCCACGTCATATGTTAATGCCTGATCCAGTTTTGGCTGACGTTGATGCTGATGGTGTAGCTGATCAAATGGATAAATGCCCAGGTACTGCTGCTGGTGTAGCTGTTGATGCACATGGTTGCCCAATGGATACAGATGGTGATGGCGTTCCTGATTATATGGACAAACAATTAATTACGCCAACTTCTTGTCAACCAGTTGATGCAGATGGTGTAGGTGATTGCCCATGTGATCCAAAATGCGGAACAGCTCAATCTTGTTCTAATATTCCAGCTACTGGCATCGTATTTGCTGCCAATGTAAGCAAAATTAGTGCTGCTGCTCAAAACCAATTGGCAATAATGGCTGCTCAAATGCAAGCTAATCCTACTTGTAAAGTAGTCGTTATCGGTAATGGTAATGGTAGCAAAGTACAACAACAGCGCTCTTGGGATCGTGTTAATGCGATCATTGAATATATGAGCGAAAAAAATGGTGTTGACCGTGGTCGTTTCATTTTCCAATATGGTCAAGCAGGTGATGCAAACTCAGTAATGTTGCGTGCAGCATCTTCTGATGAAGAAGGTCCAACAAATGTACCTCCTCCATTCCCTAATTTGAAAAAATAATACAGAAGAATACTTTCTATAAAGTAAAACAAAAAAGCTAATCACTCAAGTGATTAGCTTTTTTGTTTTAGGGTCTATAAACTTCAGTTGGCTTTTAGATAGAATTGTCATTTTTTCATCTTGTTTAAAAGAATTCTTTTTTTGTGGCAGTAATGCTGACATTATTACTTAAAAACCAATTTTGGCACAATCATTGAATTATAGCAACTAAATTCATTCATAGAGTAAAATATTTTTAAGATTATGGGAAAGATAATTGGAATTGACCTTGGAACCACAAACTCTTGTGTTTCTGTAATGGAAGGTAACGAACCAGTAGTAATTGCAAATGATGAAGGGCGCCGCACCACCCCTTCAATTGTAGCTTTTTTAAAAAATGGCGAACGTAAGGTAGGTGACCCTGCAAAACGTCAGGCTATAACAAACCCTATTAATACCATTATGTCTATCAAAAGATTTATGGGAAGAAGGTTTGATGAGGTAGGAAATGAAATGTCGCATAATTCCTACAAATTAATTAAAGGTGATAATAATACCCCTCGAGTTGATATTGATGGCCGCCCTTATACACCGCAAGAAATATCTGCGATGATTCTTCAAAAGATGAAGAAAACCGCTGAAGAGTTTTTAGGTTATGAAGTTTCAGAAGCAGTTATTACTGTTCCTGCTTATTTTAATGACGCTCAAAGACAAGCTACAAAAGAGGCTGGTGAGATTGCTGGGCTTAATGTTCGTCGTATTATCAATGAACCTACTGCGGCTGCTTTAGCTTATGGTTTGGACAAGCAACATAAGGACAGTAAAATTGCTGTATTTGACCTTGGTGGCGGTACTTTTGATGTGTCCGTATTGGAATTGGGTGATGGTGTTTTTGAGGTAAAATCGACTAATGGAGATACACACCTTGGTGGTGATGACTTCGATAAAGTTATTATGGATTGGTTGGCTGACGAATTCAAAAATGATGAAGCGATTGATTTGCGCAAAGATCCAATGGCTTGGCAGCGTTTGAAAGAAGCAGC
>JAXITL010000046.1:0-14728 GCA_034680125.1 Chitinophagaceae bacterium | reverse complement strand
CATCGCCATTATGTTGCCCTTGAACCTAAAAGAATATATTATCCCTTTTTTCATTGCCTATAATGCCTTGATGATTGTGATGATTGTCATCCGAAAAAACTTAAGCTGGTCCCAAACAATGGGACGACAATAGTTTTAGGCCAATGCCAATAAAACAATCACCACAACAGACAAAGCCAATCCTATCCACCGTTTGCTGTTGAACTTTTCTTTAAAGACAATCAATGCAAGAATGGATGACGCAAATAGCACCCCGACATTACTTAAGGGTATTAAGGCGGAGCTTTTGAGGAAATTACTATTCAGCATCCGGACAAAAAAGTAGATGGAAAAATAATTGGGAATACCTAATGCAATACCCCCAATCAGGTTTCTGAAAGACAAGCGCACTTTTTGGGTCAGTACAAGATAGGTCAAAATCAAAGTGCCGATACAACCAGCTACGGCAAAAACATGAATGGAGTAAATGGCTTGCGAAGCCTGCGTTGACAGATGCTTCTGCTGTACAAATTTCATGGCCGTATCCAATAAACCACTCCCCAAAAAGAGTAGTGCCGTCCAGCCAAAATGAAAGGATTGCCCATCTTTTTGCACTGAAATTTCTGAGGAAGATGCTGCAAGATAGACTGCCGGAAAAGCAATTAAAATGCCCAAAATATGCAGCAGACTTAGGCTTTCGGCATACAAAAAAACTGAAAAAAGCACAGGTATAACCAATGATAATTTATTGGCGACTGTGGCTGCTGTAATCCCTTCCATCTTGGTGCAATAACCAAACAAGTTAAAGACCATAATGAAGCCAAATCCCATCAACAAGGCGAAAGGAAACCATGGCTGATGGATACTTTGTGCGCCAATGGGAAATTCACCCAAAAACAAAGAACCGGTGAGCACACAAACCCAATAATTAAAAACAATGGCTTGTACGGTATCAATTTTGTATCGTGGGACCAGCTTAAAAATGACTGCCAAAAGCGCATTGAGCAAAACCGTTAAAAGTAAATAAATCATGGTGTCAATTAAAGATCTGCGCCTTGTGGCATGGAAAATAAATTACTTTGTTGGAGATGTACAGTGAGTACATCTTGCCTCAAATTTGTGTGCCACACTTGCTGCGCATGAGTTAAAATAGGGGCACTAAGACCTTCAGTTAGAATATTGGGACACTTAAAAACCCTTGCTTCATCCCAAATTCCCGCTTCAATGAAACTGTGCAATAAGTGAACACCACCCTCCACAATGAGCGATAAAATATTTGCCTGATACAGTCGATTTAATATCTGCGGAATAATGTCCTGTTTAAAATCCAATTGAATGAAATGAAGATGACCCATTGTTTCCTCTTTATGCTGATTGACAATCCAGGTTGGATAATCCTGAGCAAGCAAATGATGTGATGAAGGCAATTGCAAATCCTTGTCTATAGCAATACGCAGAGGTTGAGGGCCTTGTCCGTAGCGGTTAATGAGCTGCGGATTATCATTCATTGCTGTAGTAAAACCAACCAAGATGGCCGACTCTTCACTACGCCATTGATGGCTTAATCGACTACTGAAATCATCCGTCAATTGAAATCGAGTGCGGTCTTTGGGTGCAAAAAAACCATTGGTTGTTTGCGCCCATTTCAAAATAATATAGGGTCGCTGCTGCTGATGAAAAGTGAAAAAACGACGATTGAGCCAGGAGCCTTTCTCTTCTAAAATCCCAGAAAGCACCTCAATGCCACTATCCTTTAAAATCTGAATCCCTTTACCAGCAACCTTTTCAAAAGGATCTGTATTGCAAATCACTACCCGCTTTACTCCTTCTTGCACAATACGATTGGCGCAGGGTGGCGTTTTGCCATAATGAGCACAAGGTTCTAAACTCACATACATAGTGCTCTCAGCAATCAAATGTTTGTCTTCAGGAGCAACAGTATCAAAGCAATTGACCTCAGCATGGGCTTGTCCAAAATGCTGATGAAAACCCTCACCGATTATACGACCTTGATGCACCAATACAGCTCCTACCATAGGATTGGGTGCAACAGCTCCTTTAGCCTTTTCTGCTAGTTGCAGACAACGTTCTATGTATAGTGCATCCTTCACCCAAAATGAAATGTGAGCGAAAGTAAACAAATAGTTTGCGTTCTTTGCACAACTAAGCTGCAAAAATTAATGACGCTCCACGAAGCATTCTATACCTTAAAAACAGAACTCAACAAACTATACCCCGAGCAAGAAGCCCAAGCTATTGCCCACGAGGTGATGGAAAATATTACCCAACTCAGCAAAATAGACCGATTGTTGAGCAAAGAACAATTGCTGAGCAGCAGCCAACAAAATGAATGGGACTATATCCGGGATGAATTATTACAAGGCAAACCGATGCAATATGTCTTGGGTAAATGCTATTTTATGGGTAAAGAATTTCTGGTAGATGAAAATGTATTGATTCCCCGACCCGAAACAGAAGAATTAGTCATATGGATTCTGAACGATTGGGCGCAAGACAAAGAAGGGAAAAGCGTTCTAGACATTGGCACGGGTAGCGGCTGCATCCCCATTTCGCTAAAAGCAGAATGGCCGGAAGCCCAAATCAATGCTTGTGATGTAAGCCTTGGCGCTTTGACAGTGGCGCAAAAAAACGCAAGCCATCTTGAGCAGGACATCAACTTTTTCGAACAGAATATTTTAGATAAAAGCCTGTGGCATCATCTACCTCAATACGATATTATTGTCTCTAACCCTCCCTATATTCCAGTAAACGAAATAGCCTCAATGGAGGCCAATGTACATGAGCACGAGCCTCATTTGGCGCTGTTTGTAGCGGATACAGACCGCTTTTTGTTTTATCGAATTATTGCACAATTGGGCAAAACAAAACTAAAAGAAGGGGGCGCTATTTATTGCGAAATCCACCGTGATTTTCCCGAAGAAACCAAAGCCGTTTTTGAAGCCGAGGGCTATACCAAAATCGAATTACGCAAAGACATGCACGACAATTGGCGAATGATTAAGGTGATGAGGTAAATGGGTAATTTGAGGATTTGAAGATTTTATTTGCGAGTAGCCTTTGTGAAGCTTTGAGAAACCCTTTGCGAAACTTTGTGGTATAGAAGTTAACAATTTTAATCGAAACCTATTGGGCCAAAAACTGTTCATGCTGCTCGAACACAAAACCCCTCACCGAAGCATCAAACTCATTTTGTTGCCCCAATAAAATGCGTACTTCAATAGGCAAAACAATAATAGGTACAGAAATTGATTGAAGGAATTCGGGGCGTAAATGCAATCGTGTAGCGTCTTTTTCGGTAGTCACAATCACACAATCATTGTCCCAATTTTTGACCGTGTCTTTAATCTCTTCGAAATTACGTTCAGTAAAAAAATGATGATCGGGATAGGCCAATAAATGAACCTTTTGGGCTTCTTGCTCCAAATGCGCCATCAAAGGCCCTGGATGGGCGATTCCTGCAATTAGCAACACGTTTTTCCCTTTACAATCCGCAATAGTTTGGTCGAAGAAATGATAGGCTGCACCATATTGAATCGTGCTGAAAAACACTTTTTGATGTGGGAATGGATTAATAAGCGACCTCATTTGCTCTGCCTCTTGTGTAGACAATTGTTGGGGGCATTTCGACACCACAATGATGTCTGCTCTTTTGTAAGCCGCCCTACCCTCGCGCAATCGACCATAAGGCAAAATATAATCAGCATAAAAAGGTCTCGAAAAATCGGTAATCAAAATATTCAAACCTGGCTTTACAGAGCGGTGTTGGTAGGCATCATCGAGTAATACCACTTCCAATTCTGGGCGACGCATCAACAAGGATGGGATGCCCGTCATTCTATCCTCTGCAACACTCACCACTAATTCTGGAAATTTCAAATGATACTGCATCGGCTCATCCCCAATCTTCACGGCATTACTTGCGGCATCAGCCAGCAAAAAACCTCTAGTCTTGCGTTTGTAGCCACGGCTCATGGTGGCCACTTTATTTTCGTATTGAAGCAAACGAACCAAATACTCGATATGGGGTGTTTTGCCCGTGCCACCCACCGATAAATTACCAACTGCAATCACAGGAATATCGAAAGACACCGAAGACATAAAACCCGCGTCGTACAAGCGATTGCGCAGCCATACGACAGAACCGTAAAGCAAGGTAAAAGGCAATAATAAATAGCGTAAGAATTGTTGTATCATAGTGTTTAATTACCCGAGTGTACTGTATTTAGCCAATACCCTTTCCAGGATTTTTTCTTCGGGCAGGAATGGTTTTAATCGATTCAAACCCATATAATCTATTGCTTGGGCAATGAGGTCTTCTTTAGAAAAATTTTCCTTTCCCATAGCTTGCTGCACAAAGTTACCGGCTTCTAGCAAACAAATTTCAGGGATTAAACCAATCACTTCGCTGCCTATAAGGGTTACATTTTTTTCAGTTGCCAAGGCTTTGCATCGTTCCCAAACCTGTAGCGGTGAAGTCGTATTATAATCCAGCAAATTGAAGGAAACCTGCGCCTGCTCGTAATCGGCCATATACCAGCCAATTGCCCGAAGCTTAGGCATAGCATAGATTGATTGTGCATTAGCCCGCATTTCGGAGGCAATCCAATGAGCAATAGCGACATCCTTTGTGTTCAAAGAAATATTAAAGGCCACCAAAATATTACGCGCCCCAATAACGGTTGCACCTGATGTTTCATTCAATTGCGTGGGACCATAATCGGGCTGCCAATCGGCGTTTTGCATCTTTTCTTTCAAGCCTTCATATTGTCCTTTTCGGATTTGAGGGAGCGCTTTTCGATAACTTTTTGCTTGGCTAAACTCATACATAAAAACCGGAATCCCCAGTTCTACCCCTACCCTTGCAGCCAATTGCTGCGCATATTCATTCGCTTCATCCATCGTCATTCCATAAAGCGGTACCAAGGGGCAAACATCTGTTGCACCAATGCGTGGATGTACGCCCAATTGCTTGCGCATATCAATACATTCGGCAGCTACTTTAATGGCCCGAAAAGCCGCCTCTACAACAGCTTCGGGCGCACCCGCAAAAGTAAACACCGTACGATGAGCCGCAGGACTTACATCCTGGTGCAGCAAGCCAACATCAGCCACACTTGCAATAGCAGTAGCTATTTTATGCAATGTCACTTCGTTTTGCCCTTCACTAAAATTGGGAATACATTCGAGGATTTTGTTCATTGTAATAGCTACAAATTTGGGGGATTTTTAGCTGAAAAATGAAACCATTTTAAAATATTCAAACTTGAAGCAAGGGTATAATCTGAATCCTATCCTTCATAAAGCTTAAGATAAACGATAACGAAGTTGATGCCAAGTAGCAAGTTGACAAATAATAACACCTATAAAAAAAGCCCGCAATCACTTGCGGGCTTTACTGTATTCATTAAGGACCTCTTATTTCACTGCTTGTTTAGCAATATAGTTTTTGATCCATTCTGTAGTCATTGATTTTGGACGCTCTAATGGGAAGCCCAAGGCTCTGTCCCAGCAAAGGCTAGCCAATACACCCAGTGCACGGCTTACACCGAACAATACCGTGTAGAAATCTTCTTCTACCAAACCATAATGTTTGAGTAAGGCACCAGAGTGTGCATCCACATTTGGCCAAGGATTTTTGATTTTGCCGGTTGATTCCAAAATATCTGGAGCCACTTCATAAACGTTCCAAACTGTTTTTACTGTTGGGTTGTCAGCGCAATGCACTTTTGCAAATTCCATTTGAGCCGTAAAGCGAGGGTCGGTTTTACGCAAAACTGCGTGACCGTAACCTGGCACTACTTTACCTGCTAACAAGGTTGCTTTGATGTAATCCGCAATTTGCTCCTTGCTTGGTTCTTCTGTACCCAATTCTTTTTGTAATTCTTCGATCCAACGAATCACTTCCTGATTAGCCAATCCGTGTAATGGACCTGCAAGACCCGTCATACCTGCAGTAAAAGAAAGATAAGGATCACTCAATGCAGAACCTACAAGGTGCGTAGCATGGGCCGAAACATTACCCCCTTCATGGTCGGCATGGATAGTCATGTACAAACGCATCAATTCTTTGAAACCGTCATTATCAAAACCCAACATGTGCGCGAAGTTGGCACTCCAATCCAACATGCCATCGGGTTGGATATGCTCGCCATTTTTATATTTACGGCGATAAATGTAGGCTGCTACACGTGGTAAACGTGCGATCAAAGTCATAGTATCCTCATAAGTGTAATCCCAATATTCTTTTTTGGAAATACCCTCATTATAAGCCTTTGCAAATTTACTTTCTGTTTGTAATGCCAATACTGCTGCACAAAATTGTGTCATTGGATGCGTTGTAATAGGCAAAGCTTCAATCACCTGAAATACATGGTTAGGCACATGGCTACGACGAGCCCAAACAGCTGAAATATGACCAGCATCTTCATCAGTAGGTATTTCGCCTACCAACATTAAATAAAATAATCCCTCTGGACAAGGTTCTTGACCACCGTCTGCTTTGGGAAGTTTTTCACGTAATTCCGGTATAGAATATCCGCGAAAACGAATACCCTCATTTGAATCCAAAAGCGAAGTTTCGGTAATCAAACCCGGAATGCCACGCATACCTTGATAGGCTTGAGCAATAGTTACTTCGCCAAGGGACACCTCTCCGTGCTCGGCAATTAATTTTTTAATCTCTGCAGATTGCTTATCTGCAACTTCTTTGAAATGGTCTTTGATATACCCCATGATGAAAAAAAATTGTAATTTTTATGGAAAAAGCCTCAGATTCATCCACGACAGTCGCAAAGATAATGAAACACAACAAAGAAAACATCCATCATTTTAAAGTAATTGTTATAATTTTTTATGATGATATTATTGTTTTAAAAGCACTAAAAACAGCAATTTTATTTTCGTCAAACTTTTCGCATTAACTTGCCCTCATGTCTAGCTTAGCCTATTTTTACCATCATTGCTCCTTTTCACAGAACGCTACCCTTCAATTGAGCGAGGAGAGCGCAAAACACATTGTTCAGGTTCTGCGCATGAAAGAAGGTGAGCGTATTTTACTAAATAATGGCGAAGGACAAAGTGCTGAGGCGACCATTATAAGTGCCGAAAAAAAGCGATGCAGTGTGCATATAAATCAGGTGCATCAATATAGCAAACGCCTTTTCGGCCTGCATCTGTGTGTAGCTTTTACCAAAAATGCTAGTCGTAATGAATGGCTTTTAGAAAAAGCTACAGAGCTAGGCGTAAGCAGTATTACACCCATTATTTCGGCTCGTAGCGAACGCGAAAAATTCAGAATAGACCGCTGGCAAAACATTCTTATATCGGCCATGTTGCAATCGCAACAACATTATTTACCCCAATTAAATGAAGCAACAAAATTTACACAAATACTAAAAACGCACGAAAACACTGAGCAAAAACTCATCGCACATTGCGAAGTGGATTTTGAGCGAATGCCAATCGCATCCTTAATTGCCCCTCAACAAAACACAGTAATTTTAATTGGTCCTGAAGGTGATTTTTCGCCAGACGAAATCAACCTTGCGATGCAAAGCCATTTCAAAGGAACCATTTTATGCAAGCAAAGGTTACGAACCGAAACCGCAGCTATGGCTGTATGTGCTTATTTCAACTTACTCAACAATGAATAGACTAATCTTAATTGGTGCACTCCTTTTTGGCTTTTACACCCAGTCACATGGGCAAAATTTACAATTGGCACTCCTACAATATAATGGTGGAGGCGATTGGTATGCTAACCCCACAGCGCTCAAAAATCTAGCCTTGTTTTGCAACCAACAACTCCATACTCAATTCAACACCAAAGAAGCACAGGTAGAAGTGGGCAGCCCCGACTTATTCAACTACCCTTTCGTACACCTTACGGGTCATGGCCGCTGGGTGCTGAGCGATGCTGAAGCGCAAAACTTAAGAACCTATCTGGAAGCAGGTGGTTTTTTGCACATCGATGATAACTATGGACTTGACGAATATGTTCGTCCTGCACTCAAAAAAGTCTTCCCAGACATAAACCTGGTAGAACTGCCATTTTCGCACCCTATTTATCATCAACAATTCAATTTTGCTAACGGATTACCCAAAGTGCATGAGCACAACAATAAGCCCCCAAAGGGTTATGGCTTAATTGTAAACGGGCGAGTAGTTTGTTTTTACAGTGCCGAAACGGATCTTGGGGATGGTTGGGAAGACGCCGATGTACACAATGACAAGCCTGAAAAAAGAGCTGCTGCATTGCAAATGGGCGCCAACTTAATTCAATACGCGTTTAAGTAGATTTTTCCATAGCATATAAAACTAAACAATGGTTTACCTAGAAATTTGCGACAATGTCCTTTAAAAAAATAACAACAGAAGACATCGATTATTTCATCCAAATTCTGGGTGCTGAAAAAGTATTGGCTGATGATGAAAACCGCTCTCGCTGTGCAGCTGACCACACAGAGGATTTTCATTTCAAACCTGAATTGGTACTCCAAGCAGAAAGCGCTGAAGAGATTTCTGCCCTTTTATCCTACTGCAACGAACAAAATATACCTGTAACACCTCGTGGTGCAGGAACCGGATTGAGTGGTGGCGCTTTACCCTTATTTGGTGGTGTATCCTTAGATATGCGCAGGATGAACAAAATCATTCATCTCGATACCGAAAATTTTCAAGTGACTGTTGAACCCGGAATGATTACTGAGGTATTACAAAATGCTGTGAAAGAAAAAGGGCTTTTTTACCCACCCGACCCTGCTAGTAAAGGATCTTGCTTCATTGGAGGCAATATTGCCGAAAACTCTGGGGGCCCAAGAGCGGTGAAATATGGTGTGGTTAAAGATTATGTATTAAATCTAGAAGTGGTAATGCCTAATGGCGATATCATGTGGACCGGTGCCAATGTGCTTAAAAACGCTACTGGATATAACCTTACCCAATTGATAGTAGGCAGTGAGGGAACATTATGTGTGGTTACTAAAATTGTTTTACGTCTGATACCTGCTGTCAAAAACGACTTGCTTTTATTGGTTCCTTTTCGCAATGCTAGTGAAGCTTGCAAAGCCGTCAATGCTATTTGTATGGCGGGCATCAGCCCATCAGCTTTAGAATTTATGGAACGTGATGCACTGGAATGTGCCATCCATTATTATCAATCTTCGGCGCTTACATTGCCCGATGATATTCAAGCCCATTTACTTATAGAACTGGATGGAAATTACCCAGAGCAATTGTACAAAGAAGCCGAACAAATAGCAGAGATTGTTGCCCAATATGATATTGACGAAATTTTATTTGCCGATACAGCCGAACAAAAACAAAGCCTTTGGAAATTGAGAAGAATTGTAGGCGAGGCGGTAAAGGGGAATTCGATTTATAAAGAGGAAGATACCGTAGTTCCGCGCGCTCAGCTTCCGCAGCTGCTAGAATGCGTGAAGTTAATTGGTAAAAAATATGGTTTTAAATCAGTGTGCTATGGCCATGCAGGTGATGGCAACTTACATGTCAATATTGTAAAAGGCGATATGAGTGATGATGATTGGAACAATACCTTACCCATAGGCATTCGTGAAATTTTCACTAAAGTAGTAAAACTGGGTGGCACCATCTCTGGCGAGCATGGCATTGGTTTGGTACAAAAAGATTATTTAGATATTGCCTTTTCGCAGCAACAACTTGCTTTGATGAAATCCATTAAATACCTTTTCGACCCTAAAGGAATATTGAATCCCGGTAAAATTTTTGTGTCATAAACATCGCTCAATGGAAGCAAAAAACGGTATCAAATCTTGGGCAGAAGACGACAGACCAAGGGAAAAATTAATCACCAAAGGTGCAGCAACATTAAGTGATGCAGAACTTTTGGGCATACTCATTGCTAGTGGCACAAGAGAAAAATCCGCTGTCGATTTAGCACGCGAATTAATGGCTTTGGCCAACCATAACCTCCATCAATTTGGCCAATTAAGCATCAAAGAATTACAACAAGTAAAAGGCATTGGTGAGGCAAGAGCCATTACCATTGCAGCAGCTATGGAACTGGGGAGACGCAGGCAAATTGGTGCTGCATTGGATAAACAATTTGTACAATGTGCCGATGATGCAGCAGCATTGCTTTTCCCGCTCTTACAAGATTTACAGCACGAGATGTTTTGTGTGTTGTACCTCAACAATGCCCAACTCTTAATCAAACATGAATTTGTCAGCAGCGGAGGACTTACTGCCACAGTAGCCGATATCAGGATGATCCTCAAAAATGCCCTTTTGTGCAATGCATCAAAATTAATTGTTGCACATAATCATCCATCGGGCAATAAAAAACCCAGCGATGCCGACAAAAAATTGACTAAAAAACTCCAAGAAGCCGCTGCTCAAATGGATATCCAATTAGTAGATCATATCATCGTTGCGGGTAAAGAATTTACTAGCCTAGCTAATGAAGGATATATCTAGTGGGCACCATTGAAATCTATTGTCCACAATCATTCTAGCAGTTTTTTCATCTTTTTTCCTCCATGGCCATTTTTATGGCCTAAAAAAAAGGCAAATAAAAATCCTATTTATGGATACAATTTAGATTTTAGAGCTAATTTTGCTTTGTCTTTTTGACAAAAATTTAAGACAAATATTTTGTGAGCAAAAATGCTAATAAAGTTTCCGCAGCTGGCTTGTTAATCGCCTTGGGCATCATTTTCGGAGACATTGGTACATCACCATTATACGTTTTCAACGCCATTTGCGACGGCAAAACAGTTTCAGAACTTTTAATCATTGGTAGTTTGTCCTGTGTAATTTGGACCCTGACCTTGCAAACGACTATCAAGTATGTGTCATTAACCCTGAGGGCCGATAATAAAGGTGAAGGAGGGATTTTTTCACTCTACGCCTTAGTGCGGAGACACGGAAAAAAAACGGTCCTACTTGCCATGATTGGCGGTGCAGCGCTTTTGGCTGACGGGATGATTACACCGCCTATCTCCATCACCTCTGCTGTAGAAGGACTGCGCAATATGCCAAGTCTTCATTTTTTACCAGACAGTGTTATCGTACGTATAGTATTAGTCATTTTGGTTGCCTTATTTTTGTTTCAACAGTTTGGCACTGCTTGGATTGGGAAAATGTTTGGGCCCATAATGTTTATTTGGTTTGTGATGTTGGCCATATTGGGATTATCCCATATCGGTATGGATTGGGGGATTTTGAAAGCATTTAATCCTTATTATGCTATTGCTTTACTGACACAATACCCAAGTGGGTTTTGGATTTTAGGAGCCGTGTTTTTATGTACTACTGGAGCCGAAGCACTTTATTCAGATCTTGGTCATTGCGGAAGAGGCAATATCCGTATTTCTTGGATTTTTGTAAAAATCACACTTGTTCTCAACTATTTAGGACAAGGAGCCTACTTGCTTTCTCATAAAGGTGAGGTGTGGAGTTCGGCTCAATCGAATCCTTTCTACGCCATCGTACCCGATTGGTTTTTACCTTTTAGTATCATTATAGCTACAATGGCTGCCATTATCGCTAGCCAAGCGCTTATTTCTGGTTCTTTTACCCTTATCAGTGAAGCAGTGAAGCTCAATTTGTGGCCTAAAATGCGCATCCTTTACCCTACGGTAGAGCGCGGTCAATCCTATATTCCAGGCATTAACACCTTGCTTTTTGTGGGTTGTGTAATGATGGTTTTATACTTTCGTAAATCATCAGAAATGGAGGCTGCCTATGGTTTGGCTATTACTATTTGTATGATCATGACCTCTATCCTGTTTGCCTACTATATGTTTATCCATCGGGTAAATAGAGTAGCTATTATGGGTTATTTACTGGTTTTTCTCACCATTGAATCTTCATTTTTAATCGCCAATCTTAAAAAATTTCCGCACGGTGGTTATGTAACACTTGTTGTGGCAGGCTTGCTTTTCTTGTGCATGTTTGTATGGTACCGATCAAGAAAAATCAAGAATAGATATGTAGAATTTGTAAAACTAGACGATTATGTAGGGATCCTACAAGAATTGAGTAATGATAAAACCATACCCAAATACGCTACCCACTTGGTGTACCTTACTAGTGCAGATAATCCCAAGGAAATAGAGCATAAAATAATTTATTCTATTCTTATCCGTAAACCCAAGCGTGCCGATATCTATTGGTTTGTGCATGTCAATGTAATGGATGACCCCTATACCATGGAGTATTCGGTTGAAACAGTCATTCCCAATGAAATTATTAGAATTGAATTTAGGCTAGGTTTTCGCGTAGATCAACGGATACAAATGATGTTTAGAAAAGTGGTTGAAGATATGGTGAACAACAAAGAGGTGAATATTGTTAGCCGTTACGAATCCTTGAGTAAAAACAACGTAAAAGGAGATTTCAGATTTATCGTAATTGAAAAATTCCTCTCTTTAGAGAATGAGTTACCACTTTACGAACGATTAATTATGCGTGGCTATTTCTTCCTCAAAAAATATAGCCTATCCGAAGAAAGAGGTTTTGGATTGGACCCTTCAGATGTAACTTTAGAAAAATTCCCCTTAATCATCAAACCTTCTAGCTTTTCAAAACTGGTGAGAAAGGACTAAATTGCAGCATATCGAATTGAAATCAGCAAAAAACGGAAATAATGGCATTCCCAATTAAAACAAGCAGACATTTTGTCTGCTTGTTTTTTTTGGTCTATAAATTGAAATAAGTATTGCAAACAATGTAATCATTCAAAAATTCAAAAACCAAAAATTATGTATCACAAAACAAGATTGCACAGCACACCCCTTCATTTTGCCAACCTACTAGAAGGATTAATGAGCACAGAAATGATGCCTATGAATCAAAAACTAAAGCACAATGCTTTGGTAAACATTCTTGAAAATGAGCAGCAATATCAACTACAAGTCATTGCTCCAGGACTCCAAAAAGAGGATTTCAAAATTGATATTGAAAACGGTAAATTGAGCATTTCATTCGAGCACGAAGACGCAACTACAGAAAAACAAGAGAAATGGATCAGACAAGAATTTAAAATGGAATCCTTTAAACGCAGCTTTACTCTGAACGAAAAAATTGACGCATCAGCTATTCAAGCTGTTTATGAAAACGGCATTCTGAATGTGCGCTTACCTAAAAAAGAAAACGAAGCAGTTAAAATCCATTCCATCGCAGTGCAATAGTTAAGCAAAAACAACTACAACAAAAGCGTTGATGAACATAATTTCATCAACGCTTTTTGAATAGTACAGGTAAAACAATTAAAAAATAGTATAATAGCCCAGGAATTAGACATTACTTTCCAGAGAAACCCTACTCGCCTCTCCTCTATCCTCGGCTAACAATATTCGAGCCAACAATACCAATGAGATAAACAATGGGCCCAACATATAGTACCGGAAAGCAAAAGGACCCAGCATATAGAACCCAATAATGGTTGCATACAGCATACCTAGTAAAATATCATAGAAACTAGCACGACTTTTATTCTTTCTATACAAAAACAAACCTAAGAACAATAAAAACAACATCGTAGATGCTTGTATTATTCTGGCTATAAAAACCTTGTGTGATGGAGTGCCCTTCACTATAAAATCGATTGAATTCCCAAAATAGACACCCCATTCAAAACTATATTTATGCTCGCTCCAATCAGCAATAGCAGCATTGTTATGATAGGCCAAACTATCCACTAAGAGTGAAGGATTTTTTAATAAAAAGGGATAGACGAATACAAGAAATACCGCAACCACTATTACGCCTAAAGAAAGGGCCGTTTTTAGGAAACCCTTATTGAACAATAAGAGCAAGAAAAAAAGTGGCAACCAAAAAACCAAAGTATATCGGGATAATAAACACAAAATGATCCCTATAATAACCATCACAAAATTCTTTTGCATCAAGGCAATGGCCAACAAAAAATAATAGGCAGCAATGACAGTCTCGAAAGTAATAGCAATATCAGACCCAGCCTTTATAATAAAAACATAAACAATTATAGTAGGAAGAAGGATCAATAAAGGAGTAAATAAGCTATTCTTATGTTTATTCGCAATGTAAAAAACAAACAATAGGCATACGAGCACTAACAAAAACAAACCAGCCCAGCGTGGATCCTTACCGAAAAAACGTGAAATACCTATGGGCAACCAATGAAAAGGCATATAGGCAGGATAGGCAGTATGAAAAGGAAAGGCTATGGCTTGATAAGGGGTTTCGCCTAGAGCAAATAGATCATACTGTTTAATAATAAGCGGCAATACATCCGAATATTTAATCACATCCGGGATTAAATATTGACTGAATAAAGAACGAATGGCGGGAATGCATAAAGCAAACAAAGAAAGACTGAGTGCCAGCGCATATAATTTGGAAGAGATATTGAATTTATCAAAACTAAAGGACGTAAAATCAGTATGAAAAATACTGATAAAATAGCAGTAAGCAAGACCAAAATAGGCAATAAACAGTCCATAAGGATTGAGGTATTGCCCAAAAATATCTTTACCCCAAAGCACAAAAAATACCTGAAGAATAAAAAACAGAATACTAAGGCTTGCTATTTTTTTCATGATACAAAAATGGGATAAAAATGGGTCATTTCCTATGAATACCGAACAGTTTAAAACAAAAAACCCTTGTCTTTTGGACAAGGGTTTTTTAAATAAATATGGCATCTACCTACTCTCCCGCATTGTTGTGCAGTACCATCGGCCATAAGGGGCTTAACTTCTCTGTT
>JAXITL010000045.1:0-15212 GCA_034680125.1 Chitinophagaceae bacterium | reverse complement strand
TGTACCCCAAGGTACCCGTATAGATTGGACTTTAGCCACACAATATGCCGACCATGTTTGGTTTCAATTAGGTGATGGACAAGCCATTTCTTTACAAGCAAAAGATGATGCTTTTACATTTAATTATCGCTTTTTAAACGACACTAACTATAGCCTCATTTTACAAAATAAAGAGAGTAAGGTAGTGGAACGCTTGAGCTATCGGGTGCAAGTTATCCCAGACCAATATCCCGTATTGCAAGTACAAGCCTTTAAAGACTCAGTGAGTGGCACTCAAATTGTCCTGAATGGTACTGCTGGTGATGATTATGGCCTAACTCGTGTAATGTTCCAATATCAAATTCTGGATGCATCTAATAAAGTAATAGGCTCAAAGGCTATTCCCATAAGGGTTTCGGGTACTACAGTCTCTAGCTTCCAACATTATTTTGACATCGCCTCCATTGCCTTACAACCAGGCGAACAGCTTAATTATTATGTAGAGGCTTGGGATAATGATGGCGTGAATGGTAGTAAATCTTCTCGTAGCGAGCTGATGAGTTATCGTGCTTTTGACGAGCAGCAAATAGACTCGGCTATCAATAAAAATGCCCAACAAATCAATTCAGGATTGAGTAACAGTGCCCAGCAAAATGAGCAATTGCAAGAAGAAATGCAAAGCCTCCAAAGTAAAATGTTGCAAAGTGACCAAATGGACTGGCAACAAAAACAAGCCTTGCAAGATCTAGCCAAATTGCAAGAAAAAATGAAGAACAATTTGCAGCAAGCCCAAAAGCGTTTTGACGAACAAATCAAACAAACCGAACAAAAAAACCTTAGCGATAATCTGAAAGAAAAACAAGAGGCATTGAAGGAGCAGATGGATAATTTGCTCAATAAAGAACTCAAGGAGCAAATGAAAAAGCTTCAAGAGCTCATGCAAAAGTTGAATAAAGAACAAAGTGTGCAGCAGATGCAGCAATTGCAAGAAGAAAACAAGCTTTTTGCAATGGATATGGAGCGCATGCAAGAGCTCATGAAAAAGCTGGAAATGCAATTGAAGATGGAAAATATGGCCAATAAAATGGAGCAATTGGCCCAAAAGCAAATGGACTTGCGCAAAGAAACGGATGCGGCCAAAAAAGATGTAAAAGGCTTAGCTAAAGAACAAGAAAAATTAAAGTCGGAACTCAAAGATGCTTTGAAAAAAGACATGCAAGAGATGAAGGAGGCCAACAAAGAGGCCAAGCAAAAGCAAGATTTGGCCAAAGAAGAACAGCAGGGCGAAAAGGCCAGTGAAGCAATGCAAAAAAGTGAAGACCAATTAGCGCAAGAGCAAAAGGACAATGCGAGCAAATCGCAAAGTAAAGCTGCTCAGAATTTGCAAGAAATGGCGGAGTCTTTGCGCAAAAAAGCAGGAGGGATGGAAATGGAAGAATTAGAAATGAATATCAAAGCCGTACGGCAAATACTCACCAATCTGATGCGGCTCTCTTTCGATCAAGAGCAATTAATACAATCCGTAAGAAGCACCTCGGCAAGTAATCCTGCTTTTATCGGCAATATGGAAAAACAAAATGATTTGCATGCCAATTCGCTCATCATACGCGATAGTTTATTTTCGCTGAGCAAAAAATTATTCAAGCTTTCGGCAAGCATCAATAAAGAAACCAACCAGCTGGAGAAAAATATGCGCTCTGCAATAGCGGCATTAGAACAACGCCAAATTCCGGAGGCCGCCACACGCCAGCAATATGTAATGACCCATACCAATAACCTTGCCCTCATGCTCAATGAAATTTTGAGTAATCTCATGCAAGAACAAAGCAATGGTCAAAAAAATCCGAGTTCAGGACAATGCAACAAGCCAGGGGGCAAAAATCCTAAACCTGGTGCTGGTCAGCAGCTCAGTGATATTATTGGCAAACAAAAAGGCTTGGGCGAATCTATGAGTAAAGGCAAAGAGGGCAAACCCAAAACGGGTGAAGAGGGCAAGCAAGGTAAAGATGGCCAAAAGGGAAATCAAGAAGGAAAGGGTGGACGTGAAGGCGGGCAAAATAATGGTGGCGAGGAGGGCAATGCAAAGGAACTCATGCAAATGGCCCAACAGCAAGCCGCTATACGCAGGCAATTGGCCCAGCTCAATCAATTGTTGAACAGCCAAGGCAATAACAGTATCGCTAAAGAATTGAAGGAATTGCAAGATAAAATGGACCGCAACGAAACGGATCTGGTCA
Organism: Chitinophagaceae bacterium; assembly: GCA_034680125.1. Taxonomy (GTDB): domain Bacteria; phylum Bacteroidota; class Bacteroidia; order Chitinophagales; family Chitinophagaceae; genus Rurimicrobium. The sequence goes on along the minus strand of JAXITL010000045.1, from coordinate 12,996 downwards.
ATCGAAAACTCGATGAAGATTTTTATCAACGCCAAAGAGAAATCATGACGCGTATGATGGAAACAGAAAAGTCATTGCGCGAGCAAGAACAAGATGATAAAAGAAGCTCTAAAAATCCAGAAGATATGAGTAGGCCTGTGCCTCCTGAGCTCAAGCAATACTTGCAGGAAAACCAAGAACTTAAAGAGCAATATAAAACGGTACCCCCAAGTCTTAAGCCTTATTACAAAACACTCAACGAAAATTACTTCAGGCAAGTAGCCCAATAAATGGCTGTTCTTTAATTTATTTCTTTTTTATCGACACATCATTAAAGCTCAATTCTTTCTTCTTTACCCATTTGACAAATTTGTTAATTTCCTCGTTTTCTAACAAACGCTCAATAGTGTTGTAATAATTTTTGAGTTCGGTTTCGGTAAATACTGCGTATATTTTGTTTTGACAAACACTGTGCATAGCCACTGTTGGCGTATCTTTTCCTCCCTTGCTTGGTGGTATTAGGCGATGTTTGCTAATTGGTTCTGCCAATTCTCTGCCGCAAAGTGCGCAATAGTTTTCGTTTTGTTCGGGCATTTTTTTTAGGTAGATTTTTTAAAAGTATGTAAACTTAAATCAAAGCTTTCATTTTTTACTTAAACGGTAGGCTTACGATATTCTCCCCAATAAAAAAAACCTCCGAAAGACTAATCTCTTCGGAGGTTTTTTGTTTTATTAATCTCTTGAGTGGCTTAGCAATGCTCTTCAAAAGCAGCAACTAAAGCAGCCGAAATCATATCGGCTGAGCGGCCTTCAATCATATGGCGCTCAATCATGTGTACCAATTGGCCATCTTTAAGCAGTGCAATCGCTGGGCTGCTTGGCGGATAAGGCAATAAATAAGTACGTGCTTTTTTCACCGCATCAATATCAAAACCTGCAAAACTAGTGGCTAAATGGCTTGGTTTTTTGCTGGCATTCTGCACAGCACGCAACACACCTGGGCGAGCTGTACCAGCCGAGCAACCACACACAGAATTGATAACCAAAAGGGTAGTGCCACCTTGATTCATAGCGGCTTCTACAGCATCAGGGGTACTCAAATCTTCGAAGCCATTGCTGGTCAATTCGGCTTTCATCGGTAATACAATATCAGAAGGATACATTTCTTTAAGGAATTTTTATTTCGGCAAATTTACGGCAAATAAACTTATCACTTACATTTGCAAGCATTATGAACAACAAAAAAACGGTTATAGTATTAGTTGCTTTTCTTATAGTGCTGAGTGCCGCTTTTATGACCTATTTCTATAGTGTCACCAAAATAAAAGATAAGCCGCTGCCCTTTTATGGCGAGGTAGAACATAAAATTCGCCCCTTCTCTTTTATCAATCAAGAGGGCAAAACCATTACACAAGCAACGACCAATGGTAAGGTATATGTGGTAGAATATTTTTTCGCTACTTGCGAAGGTATTTGCCCCAAGATGAACGAAAACCTCAATACGGTGTACCAACAATTTAAAGGTAATCCCAATGTGCTGTTTTTGTCCCACACCGTTGACCCCGAAGAAGATTCTTCTGCTGCTTTGCGCAAATATGCTTTACAATTTGAGGCCGACCCCAATCAATGGCATTTTCTTACCGGTGATAAAAAGGCCTTATACGATCAAGCGCGTTATAGTTATCTCATTTCTGCCCAAGACGATACTACAGGCGTGAGTATTGATAAAGACTTTATCCATGATAATCATTTTATCTTGGTGGATCAGAATGCCCGCATTCGTGGCGAATACGATGGGCTACAACCCAACGAAATGATTCGTTTGGTTGGTGACATTAAAATTTTATTGCAATCGAATAAATAATTTTCATTTTTTTGAAAATTTTAACAATTTTATTTATTTGTGCTTTTTTGAATAAAATTTGTTCAATTAAGGCCTATATCTTACATTTGCAATCCCTTATCGGGAATTACAACGCGCGTGCACATTATTTTTAGAGGAAATTATTGTTAATGTCAGACTGTCCTGTCTGGTAGGAAGATGCCTACCGGTGGGGCGTTTTCGTCATTTATATACATTGTAAAAAGGAGTTTTAATATACTATGGCTACTACAAAAAAAAGAACGGCTACTGGTCGTGTCAATTTCGGTAAAATCCACGATGTGGCAGACACCCCAGACCTACTCGGTATTCAACTTCAATCATTCCAGGACTTTTTCCAGCTCGAAACTACGCCCGATAAGCGTGATAATGAGGGATTGTTCCGTGTGTTTAAGGAGAATTTCCCCATTACCGACACCCGTAATATTTTCGTTCTTGAATTTTTAGATTATTTCATTGACCCTCCCCGTTACACCATCGAAGAGTGTATGGAGCGTGGTCTTACTTATTCTGTTCCGCTAAAAGCGAAATTGAAATTAAGTTGTAATGATGAAGAGCACGTTGATTTTGAAACCATCGTTCAAGATGTGTTTTTGGGTAATATCCCCTACATGACTCCCCGTGGTACTTTTGTCATCAATGGCTCTGAGCGTGTGGTTGTTTCTCAATTACACCGTTCTCCAGGGGTATTCTTTGGTCAAAGCACGCACCCTAATGGTACCAAAATTTACTCTGCCCGTGTTATTCCTTTCAAAGGAGCTTGGATGGAGTTTGCTACCGATATCAACAACGTGATGTATGCCTACATCGATCGTAAAAAGAAATTCCCTGTTACCACATTGCTTCGTTCTATCGGCTACGAAACCGATAAAGATATCTTGCAATTATTTGGTATGGCCGATGAGGTAAAAGCAGATCGCAAATCGCTTGAAGCCAATGTTGGTCGTCGTCTTGCAGCCCGTGTATTGCGCAGCTGGACGGAAGATTTCGTAGATGAGGACACCGGTGAAGTGGTATCTATTGAGCGTAACGAGGTAATCCTTGAGCGCGATAATGTATTGACTGCCGATAGCATCGATTTGATTATCGAAATGAAAATCGCAACCATCTTCGTTCAGAAAGAAGAAGTGAGTGGTGATTATTCAATCATCTACAATACCCTGAATAAAGATACTTCTAACTCAGAATTAGAAGCGGTACAACACATCTATCGTCAATTGCGTGGTAGTGATGCCCCAGATGATGAAACGGCACGTGGTATTATCGAAAAATTATTCTTCTCTGATAAGCGTTATGATTTAGGTGAAGTTGGTCGTTACAAAATCAACCGTCGCTTAGGTCTTGACATTAGCGGCAACAAAAAAGTATTATCAAAAGAAGATATCATCACCATCATCAAATATCTTGTACGCTTGACCAATGGTAAAGCAGAGGTAGATGATATTGACCATTTGAGCAATCGTCGTGTACGTACAGTAGGCGAGCAATTGTTTGCCCAATTTGGTGTGGGTCTTGCCCGTATGGCACGTACTATCCGTGAGCGTATGAACGTTAGGGATAACGAGGTGTTTACCCCAATTGATTTGATCAATGCACGTACCCTTTCTTCTGTAATTAATTCTTTCTTTGGTACTTCTCAATTATCACAATTCCTTGACCAAACCAATCCTTTGTCAGAGATTACGCACAAACGTCGTATCTCCGCTCTAGGTCCGGGTGGTTTGAGCAGAGAGCGCGCGGGCTTCGAGGTTCGTGACGTTCACTATTCTCACTATGGTCGTCTTTGTACGATTGAAACGCCAGAAGGACCAAACATTGGTTTGATTTCTACGCTTTGCGTACATGCCAAAATCAATGATATGGGCTTTATCGAGACACCTTACCGCAAAGTAAAAGATGGTAAAGTGGATATGAAGAGCTACCAGTTCTTGAGTGCGGAAGAAGAAGATTCCATGAAAATTGCGCAAGCAAATATGCCATTGGACGAAAAAGGACACTTCATTGATGATAAAATTATTTCTCGTCAAACAGGTGATTTCCCCATATTAGAACCCAATGAAGTAGAATTTATGGATGTGGCGCCCAACCAAATTGTTGGTTTGTCCGCTTCACTAATTCCCTTCTTGGAGCATGATGATGCCAACCGTGCCTTGATGGGTTCGAACATGCAACGTCAAGCAGTTCCATTGATTCGTCCACAAGTGCCTATTGTAGGTACTGGCCTTGAAGGTAAAGCTGCGCGTGATGCACGTATTCAGCTCCATGCCGAAGGTAATGGTGTAGTAGAATATGTAGATGCAGACGAAATTCACGTGCGTTACGATCGTAGCGAAAAAGACCGTTTGGTTTCTTTCGAAGACGATTTGAAAAAATATACCCTTACCAAATACAAGAAAACCAACCAAAGCACCAGCATTACTTTGAAACCAGCGGTTCGCAAAGGTCAAAAAGTAAAAACAGGTGATTTCCTTTCAGAAGGTTATGCTACACAAGGCGGAGAATTGGCCTTGGGTCGTAACTTGAAAGTGGCTTTCATGCCTTGGAAAGGTTACAACTTTGAGGATGCGATTGTGATCAACGAAAAAGTTGTTCGCGACGACTGGTTTACTTCTATCCATATCGACGAATATGAGTTGGAAGTACGTGATACCAAATTGGGTGAAGAGGAATTGACGCCAGACATACCCAATATTTCTGAAGAAGCGACCAAAGATTTGGACGAAAATGGTATCATCCGTATCGGTGCTCACGTAGGTGAAGGCGATATTTTGATTGGTAAAATCACACCAAAAGGTGAGACAGACCCAACGCCTGAAGAAAAATTATTGCGTGCCATCTTTGGTGACAAAGCCGGTGATGCAAAAGATGCTTCTTTGAAAGCACCATCAGGTATCGAAGGAACGGTTATCCACAAGCAATTGTTCCAACGTGCTAAAAAAGACAAAAAGGATAAAGCAAAAGACAAAACCCAATTAGAGAAAATTGAGAAAGTTCATGAAACGAACTTGTCTGATTTGAAAGGTCTTTTGATGGATAAATTGATGACCTTGTTGAAAGACAAATCGTCAATGGGTATTACCAACAACTTCGGCGAAATGTTGCTGAGCAAAGGCGGTAAATTCAATCCAAAAATGTTGGCTACCATCGATTATGCAAACGTTAATCCTTTGGGTTGGACGGGCGACAAAGAAACGGATGAGGCCATCAACCAATTGTTGCACAACTACAACATTAAATACAACGAAGAATTAGGTCGTTACAAGCGCGAAAAATTCAATCTTTCTATTGGTGATGAATTACCAGCAGGTGTGTTGAAATTAGCGAAAGTGTACCTAGCTTCTAAGCGTAAGTTGAAAGTAGGGGATAAAATGGCGGGTCGCCATGGTAACAAAGGTATCGTTGCGCGTATTGTACGTGCCGAAGATATGCCTTTCCTCGAAGATGGTACACCAGTTGATATCGTGTTGAACCCACTGGGGGTACCTTCACGTATGAACCTTGGTCAGATTTATGAAACAATCCTTGGTTGGACAGGCGAGAAATTGGGCATGCGTTTTGCAACCCCCATCTTCGACGGTGCTTCTATCCCTGAGATTGAAGAATTGGTTACTGAATCAGGTATTCCAGAATTTGGTCATACTTATTTATACGATGGCGAAACAGGTGAGCGTTTCCACCAAAAAGCAACTGTTGGTATTATTTATATCATCAAATTGCATCACTTGGTAGATGACAAAATGCACGCACGTTCTATCGGTCCATACTCGTTGATTACCCAACAACCATTGGGCGGTAAAGCTCAGTTTGGTGGTCAGCGTTTTGGTGAGATGGAGGTTTGGGCACTTGAGGCTTATGGTGCTGCCAACATTTTACAAGAATTGTTGACGCTTAAATCAGATGATATTTCTGGTCGTGCGAAAACATACGAAGCCATTGTAAAAGGTGATAATGTACCAAAAGCGGGTATTCCAGAATCGTTTAACGTATTGATAAATGAGTTACGCGGTTTAGGACTTGAATTGAAATTTGAATAGACGAATTTAGATAAGGGAACAGTGTCGAAAGGCATTGTTCCCCATTCTGTTGATACAACGATGAAGGTTACAGGGTTTACGTTTATTAGAAATGCAATGAAGTTTGACTATCCAATAGTCGAAGCCATCCAATCCATATTACCCCTTTGCGACGATTTTGTCGTAGCAGTGGGCCACTCGGAAGACGAAACATTAGCATTAATCAAAAGCATAGCTCCTGAAAAAATAAGAATTGTTGAAACAGTTTGGGACGATAGCCTAAGAGAAGGCGGAAAAGTATTAGCAGTAGAGACAGACAAAGCTTTTGCAGCCATAGGAGCAGATACCGATTGGTGCTTTTATATTCAAGGGGATGAAGTGGTGCACGAAAAATACCACCCTGCGATTAAAGAAGCAATGCATCGCTGGCAAGAGGATAAAACAGTGGATGCTTTGTTATTCAAATATCTTCACTTTTATGGCTCTTATGACTATGTGGGAACCGCGCTTGGCTTTTACGACTACGAAATAAGAATTGTGCGGAATAATCCAAACATTTATTCTTATCGAGATGCTCAGGGTTTTAGAAAGAACAAAGATGAAAAGCTGAATGTTGCCTTGATTGATGCCTATGTGTATCACTACGGTTGGGTAAAAGAGCCCGGCGCAATGCAAAGAAAGCAAGAGTCTTTTAATAAATTATGGCATGATGATGAATGGGTGGAGAAAAATGTGCGCAAGGCCGAACAGTTTGATTATGCCAGTAACATTGATGTACTCAAACGATTTGTCGGTACCCATCCTCAAGTAATGCAGGAAAGGATTGAAAGAAAAAATTGGCAGTTTGACTATGATTTATCATTTAACAAACTGAGCTTTAAACAAAGATTAAAGAATTTTGTACAAAATAAATTAGGGTACAATCTGAGTTACGAAAATTATATTTTGAAGAAGAAATAAAATTTTCAAAACAGCATCAAGATTGACCAATTATTATTTGATTTTAAAAATACACACTCAATAATATGGCAATTAAAAAAGAAAATCGTCCGAAGGCTGGATTTGGTAAAATTACCATCAGCTTGGCATCTCCCGATGCGATACTCGACCGTTCTTATGGCGAAGTATTGAAACCCGAAACGATTAACTATCGTACTTACAAACCCGAACGTGATGGTTTGTTTTGCGAAAAAATATTTGGCCCAGTAAAGGATTATGAATGCTATTGCGGCAAGTACAAACGTATTCGCTACAAAGGCATCGTGTGCGACCGTTGTGGTGTAGAAGTTACGGAGAAGAAAGTACGTCGTGAGCGCATGGGTCACCTTAAATTGGTTGTACCGGTTGTTCATATTTGGTATTTCAAAAGCTTACCGAATAAAATTGGTTACTTGTTGGGTTGCTCTTCCAAGAAAATGGAAAGCATCGTTTACTACGAGCGTTATGTAGTCATCCAAGCAGGTGAGGCTGAAGATTTAATCCGCCAAAAATTGAATTTGAAAGATTCTGAAAACGTTCACCAACAATTGTTGAGCGAAGATGAATTCCTTGAAATTCAAGAAGCCATTTCAAAAGAAAATCATTATTTGCCCGATGAAGATCCTAACAAATTCATCGCCAAAATGGGTGCCGAAGCGGTGCATGATTTGTTGTCTCGTATCGATTTAGATTCTTTGAGCTACGAATTGCGTAATGCTGCTGCCAACGAAACGTCTCAACAACGTAAGCAAGAAGCCCTTAAGCGCTTGAGCGTGGTAGAAGCTTTCCGTGAAGCCAATACAAGGGTTGAAAATAAATTAGAGTGGATGGTCATGCAATATTTGCCGATCATTCCACCAGAATTGCGTCCATTGGTTCCATTGGATGGTGGCCGTTTTGCCTCATCCGATTTGAATGACCTATATCGTCGTGTCATTATCCGTAACAATCGTTTAAAACGTTTGTTAGAAATCAAAGCGCCAGAAGTCATCTTGCGTAATGAAAAACGTATGTTGCAAGAGGCGGTGGATTCATTATTTGATAATAGCCGTAAATCCAATGCCGTTAAAGCAGAAGGTGGTCGTGCCTTGAAATCCCTTTCTGATGTGTTGAAAGGTAAGCAAGGTCGTTTCCGTCAAAACCTTTTGGGTAAACGTGTGGATTATTCTGGTCGTTCGGTTATCGTTGTAGGTCCAGAAATGAAACTACACGAATGCGGTATTCCTAAGGATATGGCGGCCGAATTGTTCAAGCCATTTATCATTCGTAAATTGATTGAGCGCGGTATCGTTAAAACCGTAAAAAGTGCTAAAAAATTAGTTGAGCGTAAAGAGGCTGTGGTTTGGGATATCTTGGAAAATGTATTGAAAGGACATCCTATCTTATTGAACCGTGCCCCAACGCTGCATAGATTGTCTATCCAGGCTTTCCAACCAAAATTGATTGAAGGTAAAGCGATACAACTGCATCCATTGGTGTGTTCGGCCTTTAATGCGGATTTCGATGGTGACCAAATGGCCGTTCACGTTCCTTTGAGCCATGCGGCAATCCTAGAAGCTCAATTATTAATGTTGGCTTCACACAATATCTTGAACCCACAAAATGGTACACCGATTACCCTTCCTTCACAGGACATGGTTCTTGGTTTGTATTATTTGACAAAAGGTAAAAAAACTACAGAAACGGAAATTGTAAAAGGCGAAGGAAAAGCGTTTTACTCTGCAGAAGAAGTAATCATTGCTAATAATGAAGGTCGTGCAGATTTGCATGCTTGGATTAAAGTAAGAGCACAAGTTCGTCAAAAAGATGGCAGCTTAAAATCTGAATTAGTAGATACTACTGTTGGTCGCGTAATGTTTAACCAATTTGTTCCTAAAACAAATGGTTTTGTAAACGCCTTGTTGACCAAAAAATCTTTGAGAGAAATCATTGGTGATATCCTTAAAAACACCAATATCCCACAAACAGTTCAGTTCTTGGATGATATCAAAACACTTGGATTCCGTACGGCCTTCCGTGGTGGATTGTCGTTCAACATCAAAGATTTGACTGTACCCTTGATTAAAGAAGAATTGGTGAATGCGGCGCACGGTAATGTTGAAGAAGTTTGGGATAACTACAACATGGGTTTAATTACCAATAACGAGCGTTACAACCAAATCATTGATATTTGGAGCCGTGTAGATACACGTGTTACCGAAACCTTGATTAAAGAAATGGCTACTGACAAGCAAGGTTTCAACTCAGTATATATGATGTTGGATTCTGGAGCGCGTGGTAGCAAGCAACAAGTAAAACAGCTTGCCGGTCTTCGTGGATTGATGGCTAAACCTCGTCGTTCTGGCTCATCTGGTTCAGAGATTATTGAAAATCCGATCTTGTCAAACTTTAAAGTTGGTTTGTCTGTATTGGAGTACTTTATCTCTACCCATGGTGCGCGTAAAGGTCTTGCGGATACGGCCCTTAAAACGGCGGATGCGGGTTACCTTACTCGTCGTCTAGTAGATGTGGCGCAGGATGTGGTTATCAACGAAGAGGATTGTGGTACATTACGTGGTATCGCTACTTCAGCATTGAAAGATAATGAAGAAGTAATCGAATCATTGTATGACCGTATTCTTGGACGTACCTCATTGCATGATGTGATTGATCCATTGACCAACGAATTAATCGTTGAAGCAGGTGGTGAAATCAATGAAGATATTGCTATGGCTATCGGAAACACAGCCATTGACACAGTAGAAATCCGTTCGGTGCTTACTTGTGAGGCGAAGAAAGGGGTTTGTACCAAATGTTATGGTAAGAACTTGGCAACAGGTTATACCGCTCAAAAAGGTGATTCTGTTGGTATCATCGCTGCACAAAGTATTGGTGAGCCGGGTACACAGCTTACACTACGTACCTTCCACGTTGGGGGTGTTGCGAGTAGCTCTGCTACCGATTCTCAATTGCTTTCTCGTTTCGACGGTACTGCACAATTTGACGGATTGCGTACCACATCTTACAAAAATGAAGAAGGTGAAGATACCGTTATGGTTATCGGACGTACGGGTGAATTGCGCGTAGTAGATGTAGCTAATGATCGCTTATTGACTACCCACAACATTCCTTATGGTTCTATTCTTAAGATTAAGAATGGTCAAAAAATCACTAAAGGACAACCTATTTGTTCTTGGGATCCGTTTAACGCCGTTATCGTTTCTGAAGTTACAGGTTCGGTTCGTTTCGAAGGTATCGTAGAAGGTGTGACTTTCCGCGAAGAATCTGATGAACAAACGGGTCACCGCGAAAAAGTGGTTATTGAAACAAAAGACAAAACAAAAATTCCTGCCATCCTTATCGATGGTAAAGAAGATAAATCATATAACTTACCCGTAGGTTCTCATATCATCGTTAATGAAGGTGAGAAAGTACATAATGGTCAGGTTATCGCTAAGATTCCACGTGTAATGGGTCGTAGCCGAGATATCACAGGGGGGCTTCCACGTGTTACGGAATTGTTTGAAGCGCGTAACCCAAGTAATCCTGCGGTTGTAGCAGAGATTGATGGTGTGGTTGCTTTTGGTAATATTAAGCGTGGTAACCGTGAGATGACTGTAGAGTCTAAAGACGGTATGGTTAAAAAATACTTGGTTCCCTTGTCTCGCCAAATCACGGTACAAGATGGTGACTTTATCAAAGCGGGTAATTCATTGTCTGATGGTGCTACAACGCCAAGTGACATCCTTGCGATTAAAGGTCCATTTGCCGTACAAGAATATTTGGTTAATGAGATTCAAGAGGTATATCGTTTACAAGGTGTAAAAATCAATGATAAACACGTTGAGGTGATTGTACGCCAAATGATGCGTAAAGTGACGATTGTTGATCCAGGCGATACTAAATTCTTAGAAAATGATACCGAGGACAAATTCGACTTCATGACCGAAAATGACTGGATATTTGACAAGAAAGTAGTGACAGAAAATGGTGGTTCGGAAGTGCTACACCCTGGTCAGATTGCTACACTTCGTGAGATTCGTGAAGAAAATTCTGCATTGCGTCGTGCCGATAAAAAATTGGTAGAATACCGAGATGCAGAACCCGCAACCTCAATGCCATTGTTATTGGGTATTACTAAAGCTTCTTTGGGTACACGCAGCTGGATTTCAGCAGCATCTTTCCAAGAAACAACTAAAGTACTGTCTACAGCGGCTATCAACGGTAAATCAGATACTTTACAAGGTCTGAAAGAAAACGTTATCACCGGTAATTTGATACCAGCAGGTACGGGTAACCGTGACTTTGATGGCATTATCGTTGGCTCAAAAGATGAGTACGAATTGCTGATGGCCAATAAAGATTTACTTGAGTTTGATGACGAAGAATAGTCTTCTATCTCTATTCAAATAAAATAGATCAAAAAAAATCCCGCAAACTTTATGTTTGTGGGATTTTTTTATGGTCTTAATTCAGACCAATGATGCTGTCGTTTTTTTGGGGTATCCATCAATCCTCTAAAGCCCATGTGTATTTATGGATCTAGTTGCCTGTATTCAGGATGATTGGGCATCAAAAAAGTCACAACCTAGGTTGTGACTTTTTTGATTAAAGGAATAGGCTGTTGTGCAATTATTTTTTTAGAAGTACCTCAAATTTTAAATCGGCAACACAGTTGAGGTCTTTTTTAGTACCTCTGCGGAAGTTTCCATACAAACGGTAACGGACACTATCTGCTTTGTAATATGAAGCTAAATTAGGGTCGTATGATGTAGGTATAGTAATAGTGTAGGCGTTTGTATCCACAATATCGGTAAAGGCTGCAATACGGAATATATTTCTGTTGCTACCGGATGTTAGTCCAATATTAGTGGTGTGGAAATTACGTATATTATTGGCAGTGTCTCCGTCGGTAATACGCAAAGTACAAGATTGTAATTTTACGGAACGGATGCTACTCGTATCATATTTACCATAGCTTTTCACAAAACTATCCATATTCATTTTATGATAGAAAGAAGTGACACTGTCATTATCACCACTGCCCATTATCATGGGAATTCTAAGCGATAAGTTGCTATGATTGAGTTTTACTTTTTTCTCAGTAGTGTCCATTGTACCTTTTGTACAAGAGGGCAATGCAAATAGGGTAGCTACAATGGCGATGCCTGAAAAAAGAAAAGAAAAAGTGTATTTTTTCATAAAAGGAGTACAAAAATTTCGGTGCAAAAATTGCAGTTGCATCAAAGTTAATATTGTATAGCAATTTTCAAAAGTAAATGTCTAAAAAAAATAAAAAAAACATTTTCCAAGCCTTTATTTATTGGTCGCTTTTCACCTTGATTGATATTTGGGCTGCCCTTTTTCTATATACATCTGTACATGTGATCGATACTTGCCCACTGGATGGGCTTCATCATTAGCTCTTACTACTACAGAATCAGCTTGCAGCCTTGCTATGATTTGGTCTTTTTATACCGATTGTGGCTCTGATTGATGGAACGCTATTGTCAAAGGCCTCTCCATGTTTGCTGTGCTTTTGTCAAAAGGGCATAAAAAAAGGTCGAAGAATGTGCTCTTCGACCTTTTTTGTAAGGAATGATTTATTCGACCATTAATTTTTGCGTTATTGTTTGGCTACTTAAGGTTAGCGTAATGAAATATACACCAGAGCTCGGAAATAGAGACCTCGTCATTTCCTGCTGTATAAAAGTATTTGGGCTATAATTATATTGCTGTGTATGCACCACTTTCCCTGTCACATCTCTCACAGTAATAGATGCTTCACCTTTATTATCGGATGTGAAACAAAGTTTTGTGTCATTGTTAGTGGGGTTAGGATATAATTTTACCTCAGTTTTGTTTTGGGCTATCTCTTTGATATCTGTTGTCCATGGTGTGATGGCAAAATTATCTAAGTAGAAGTTATTAGCACCTTCTGATGGCCAATACCTGAATCTAAAGAAGGTTCTATCGGTCCGCAATGAGGCGGGGATATTGATTGTTTGGGCTTTCCATTGACTCGCATTGGTTGGTGCAAATTCAGTGGATTGAGCTGGATTATTAATAATCATATTGGCATCAAAGCTGCTAACACGAACCCAAGTATCACCGCAGTTTGTACTTGCAAAAATTTGCAAAGAATCTTGATTTCCAGAAGAAGCA
>JAXITL010000044.1:0-16320 GCA_034680125.1 Chitinophagaceae bacterium | reverse complement strand
AGGCAAATATAGTGGCTTTGCTTTTTTTGTTTAACTTTTCGTTCTTTTTATTAAACAATGCAACTATTGATTTTCCCTATAGCAAGGGCCTAAAACATATAAAAATAGCCCAATTTTTGCTTAGGCTCATGTACAAATAGGCTAATCCAATCCGAATACTCTGTTATCTGTTGCTCATGCTACTATTTCCTAAGTTTAAAATAACTGATTGATTATGTTGATTTTATGTTGTATTTACCTATAAGCAAGGGCATTGTAATGTCTTGAAGATCTATTAGCACTTGCTTTTGTACTGCTTCTGAGGCTTTTTCAACTTTTTGGCAAGCAGTGAAAATCTTGCCGGATCCATCACTTGGGCAGACAAAGTGTTTAGGCTATTGTTTTTTGTGGTGTTTAGGTCTAAGTCTACAGCTTCAAGACTAGGGCATTGCACAACTAAATACTGAAAACAACTGTTTATTAAAGGAAATGAGCCCAAAAAGGAAGGATAATTTGCGGCTTTTCATTCGGAAAATTTTTATGTTTCACCATCTTGACATCATCATTCAAAATTCAGAAAACAAAAATCAATCTATTGCCCTACTTTTGCACCTCATTTTTAGCACAATAATATTAATGGAAGCTACACTCGAACAAGCCGTCAAATTAGGTCTTCGCGAAGAAGAATTTGAAGCCATCAAAAAGATCATGGGTCGTACCCCAAACTTTACCGAAACTGCTATGTACTCTGTAATGTGGAGCGAGCATTGCAGTTACAAAAATTCTATCAAATGGCTGAAAACATTGCCACGCGATGGTGCTCGCTTGCTGGTAAAAGCCGGTGAAGAAAATGCAGGTTTGGTGGATATTGGCGATGGTTTGGGCTGTGTGTTCAAGATAGAATCCCATAATCACCCTTCGGCTATCGAACCTTTCCAAGGAGCGGCAACAGGTGTGGGTGGTATTCACCGCGATATATTTACGATGGGGGCTCGCCCTATTGCCTCCCTCAATTCTTTGCGTTTTGGTAAATTAGATAATCCCAAAACACAATGGTTGCTCAAGGGTGTAGTAAAAGGGATTTCGCATTATGGCAACTGTTTTGGCGTACCTACAGTAGGTGGCGAAATCTATTTTGAAGATTGTTACCAAACCAATCCCTTGGTGAATGCCATGAGTGTGGGTGTGGTAAAAGCCGGTGAAACGGCCTCTGCTACTTCTTACGGAGCGGGCAATCCTGTATTTATTGTGGGTGCTGCAACGGGTAAAGATGGTATTGGTGGTGCCTCATTTGCATCAGCGGATATCAGCGAAAACAGTGCAGCTGATTTACCTGCGGTACAAGTAGGTGACCCCTTTGAAGAGAAAAAATTATTAGAAGCTTGTTTGGAATTGATTCAAACAAAAGCTGTTATTGGCATGCAGGATATGGGTGCCGCGGGCATCACTTGTTCTACTACCGAAATGAGTGCTAAAGGCGAGCATGGTATGATTATCCACCTCGATAAAGTACCTACACGTCAAGCCAACATGAAGCCTTGGGAAATGCTCTTGAGCGAAAGCCAAGAACGTATGTTGGTGGTGGTAGAAAAAGGTAAAGAAGCCGATGTGCAAAAAATATTTGACAAATGGGATATCCATTGTGTCAACATTGGCGAGGTAACTACCGACCGTCAAATCAAATTTTATATGAATGGCGAATTGGTTGCCGATGTCAATGCCGAAAGTATGGTATTGGGTGGTGGTGCACCAGTGTACGATCGCGAATACCGCGAGCCCGCTTATTTACAACAAGTAAATGCTTTTAATCCTGAATCAATTGCTGTTCCTGCCGACCTCAAAGCAGTAGCTTTAGAATTGGTACAATTGCCTTCTATTGCATCTAAGCGTTGGGTATACGACCAATACGACAGTATGGTGGGTACAGGTAATACCCATACCAACGAGCCAAGCGATGCGCCTGTTGTACGTGTGCATGGCTCAGAAAAGGCACTAGCGGTAACGACAGATTGCAACAGTCGTTATGTATTTGCAGACCCCTACAAGGGTGCAATGATAGCGGTGAGTGAAGCCGCACGCAATATTGTGTGCAGTGGTGGCGAGCCAGTAGGTGTTACCAATTGCCTCAATTTTGGAAATCCTTACAACCCCGAAGTGTATTATCAATTTGTACACGCCATTAAAGGAATGGGTGAAGCTTGTACCAAATTCAACACACCCGTTACTGGTGGTAATGTGAGTTTTTACAACCAAAGTGAAGATGGTCCTGTATACCCAACACCCACAATAGGTATGGTGGGCGTGTTGGACAATCTTGATCAAAAAATGACGATGCATTTCAAAAATGCAGGTGATATTATTTATATGATTGGTACCCATCGCAATGATATTAATTGTTCCGATTATGCGCACAGCATTTGCGGCGTTACGCATAGTCCAGCACCGCATTTTGAGTTAGAGGAAGAATTTCAAGTGCAACAAACCATTGCTCGCTTAATTCAAGAAAAAATCATTCTCTCAGCACATGACACGGCGGAAGGTGGTTTGTTTACCGCAGTATTAGAAAGTGCGATGCGCAACAATCTAGGTTTTGAAATGAACAGCGATGCCAGCATTCGTAAAGATGCTTACCTATTTGGTGAAGCCCAAAGCAGGGTAGTCGTGAGTGTTAACGCTGATGTACACCAATTGTTTGAAGCGAGCATGCAGGGCAAGCCTTACAGTAAATTAGGAAAAGTAAAAGGCGATGGCAGCATTCATATCGATAACGAAGATTGGGGCTATATCTCCGATTGGAAAAATGCCTACGATACTGCTATAGAAAAGATGTTGTAATCTTCCTTTCAGATATTAATTGAACAGCGCCCGATTATTGATTTAGTCGGGCGCTTTTGTTTAGGGAAGAGTAAAATTAAATACTATGCTCAGCATTTGTACTGGGCAGGTCAATCGAATAATTACAAGTGCCCCTTGTGGCTATTTTAAATGAGCCATCTCATTTGGTGATCAGCCTTAGCTCTTGAATCTCTTTGTAGGATTTAAAAATAAGATGCGCCCAGCCAAAAGGAAACGGCCCCAAAACCTTGCAGCATTTTCAAATCAAATCCCACAACCTTATCGCACTATGAAATTGGCAATAACAGGATTGTGGTCAGATAGTTTTGGAGTATTTATTTTTTGATACCCCAAGAGTTGCAAGGCTGAGTCCGAATAAAAAATATAATCGATGCGCAGGGTAGGCGATATAAGGTTGTAGGTGCGCCCAAGCGCTTTCCCTTTTTCGGCAAAAGCATCTTTCATTTGGCCACGTATGATGGAATAGGTGTAAGATGTGGGCACGTCATTAAGGTCGGCACAGAGGATGGAAGGGTAGGGGCTTTTGTCCATTTCGGCACGAGCAAGAATAGCCTGTGGCGCGCGTTTGACATAAGCATTGTTCATTTTTTCCAAAAAGTTTTCGGCATAATGTTTGTTTTGCTCTAGCTTATTTGTGTTGTTTTTGATTTCTTCAATAAGGGCTTTTTCCTTATCGGCTAGCAAAAAGGATTGTAAGTGGACCACAAATAATCTCACCTTTTTGTCGTTGGGTAAGCTTACATCGCAGCGCATCATTTTAATGTATTGGTCTATCGGTATTTCTTCGAAATTGCTGAGCGGATATTTGGAGAAAACAGCATTGCCAATAAAAATTTTGGCACCATAATCATTATCATACATAAAGCGGTATTCCTTATAGCCCGCTTTTTTAAAATAGTTGCTGGCCTCTCGATTACTGCCATCGGTATTGGTGTAAAATTCAATCATGCAAAACACATCGGGCTGCTGCTGCTCTACAAGAGTAAACATTTTCTCAGGCCTTTCTTTATCCATAGGTTTGTCAAAAAGCCCCAATCCATGCACATTCCAGCTCATTATTTTCAGGCCGTCTAATTGCGGACTCATATTATTTTGGGTAAAAAAATGGAGTCCCCAAACAGGCAAAATTAAGCGGTAACAAACAGTTAAAGTAAGTACAGACAAAAGGCTTCGCCATTTGTTGCGACTAAATAACCACAGCAAAACAAAAATAAAATTGGCCAAAATAGCTACTGCTGTGCTCAGGCTGATGATGCCTATAAATGTGACGTCAGCAGGATTGGTAGAGGAGGCGTACCAGCAAAGCAATAGCCATAGTGCCGCAGCAATATTCAAGAAAAATATGGTGTGGCTAAATAAGGCTCGGATGAATGTGGCTATTTTTTTCAATGATGCAATTTAGGTTGTTTGCCCCAACATAAAAAAAGGATAACGCTGATTCGTTATCCTTTTTATGATTTTATCAATAAGCCTATCTATTATTGCTGACTAGCCTTAAATCTTTTGAATGCTTCGTTGAGCTTTGGCGTTACCTCGAGTGCATCACCAATAACTCCATAATCTGCCGCCTTAAAGAAAGGGGCTTCAGGGTCTTTATTGATGACTACAATGGCTTTTGAACCATTCACACCTGCAAGGTGTTGGATGGCACCAGAAATGCCAATAGCAATATACAAGTTAGGACGAATAGTCCCTCCTGTCTGACCCACATGCTCGTGGTGTGGGCGCCAATGGGCATCAGCTACTGGACGGCTACAAGCTGTTGCAGCACCCATTGTTGCCGCTAAATCTTCAATAACACCCCAGTTTTCAGGGCCTTTCAATCCACGTCCACCACTCACTACTAACTCTGCTTCGCCCAAGGGCACAGCACCTGTTACTTTGTTGGTTTCTTTGACCTGTAGGGCAAAATCTGTAGCATCAAAAGCTACTGATAAAGTTTCAACTGGGGCATTGCCTTCGGCTTTCGTTAGGGGAAAGCTATTGGCTAAAAGGGTTATCACTTTTACATCGGTGCTCACATTGACAAAAGCAAAAGCCTTGCCTCCAAACACATTTCTTTTCACCACAAATCCTGCGCTAGTATCGGGATAAGAAACAGCACCCGTAGCTAAACCTGCTTTCATGCGAGACGCCACTTGCGGAGCAACTGATTTCCCTATTACATCGTGCGCAGCAATAATTACTTTGGCAGATTCTTTTTGGGCTGCAGCTACTACTGCTTTGGTATAAGCACGTGCCGAAAGTTGATTGAGTTGAGCATCATTGACATGCAATACTTTGGTAGCGCCATAAGCACCCAATGCGGCCATTGCCTCATTATTGCTAGTGCCCAATACCAATGCAATAGCTTCTGTGCCCATATTTTTAGCTACAGTAGCGGCATATTGCACGAGCTCAAAAGATTTCTTTTTGAAGTTACCTTCTATATTTTCTAATAAAACAAGAACCATAATAATGAATAATTAAAAATGAATAATTAAAAATGCTTTTTCAATGTTGTATAGAGCAAAAATGCTTTTCTATGATAATTTCCTTTTCGAAGTATTGATACTGGCAACTAATAATTTTAAAATTTCATCACAATCAAAAACGAATGACTGAAATAATTTTTCTTCTATCATCTTACTGGCAAATAATAATTCTAACCAGTATTTTGTTTCGTTTGCTTCTTTGAGGCTTACACTCAGTTTGTGAATAAAATCTCTTGTGCTTTCTGCAAATTCCGCCTCCCTTATGTTAGCTCCTATCGCTGTACCGCTTCTCAATATTTGTTTTGAAAGGACATATTCAAGTTGTTCGGTCTTTAGGAATTTGCACAATTCAATAATTCTGATAGCAAATCCAAAACTTTTCTCCTTTAAAATATTCTCTTTCATTTGCTAATAGTAACTAATAGGTATAAGTGAATTATTAATTATTCACTATTAGTTTTTCATTCATTAAATTACTTTCGCTTCGTTGTGCAAGGCTGCTACTAATTCATCCATTTGGTCTATAGTAAACATGCGTACACCCGTTTTGGCAGCCGGTAATTCGTAAGAAACGATATTGCTTAATTCCGCTACATCACTTGCTGCTACTACTTTTAAAGGTTTGGTACGGGCAGCCATAATGCCACGCATATTGGGTATACGCGCTTCGGCCATTCCTTTTTGGCAGCTCACCACTAAAGGTAATGGGCCACTCACGACTTCTTCGCCACCGTCTATCTCGCGGGTCACTGTTGCGGTACCAGCAGCAACATCTAATTTGCTAGCAAAACCGATGTAGTTTACATCCATTTGATCAGCCAACATAGCACCAACAGCAGCATTGTTATAATCCGTTGTCTCCTTACCAGTAAGGATAAGGTCGTATTGTTCTGATTGTGCATAAGCAGCAATTTGTGCTGCAATGGCATAAGGGTCTTTGCTATCGGTATCGATACGGATAGCCTCGTCACCACCCAATGCTAAGGCCTTGCGGATAACCGCTTCGGCATCGGCACGGCCAACAGTGATTAAGTGCACAGCCGTGGCTGTTCCACTTTCTTTTAATTCTAAGGCACGAACTAAGGCGTACCATTCGTCGTATGGATTGATCACCATCGTTACGCCTTGCGTGCTAAATTGGGTATTGTTGTCGCTAAACGCAATTTTGGTAGTGGTATCGGGTACAGGACTAATACAAACTAAAATCTTCATGATCTAATCATTATTTTGGATGGCAAAAGTAGTAAAAAATGCCTTGTAAAAGGCTTCGATTAGGATAAAAGCCTATCGATATTGACTAAGCGCGTAGTGGTTTTAGTAATCTTCTTCTCCAGCACCGCTGTCCATGATGGCATCGCTGCCCGAATCTTCATCATTTCCTTCGCTACCATACCCCTCAGCCATTTCATCGGCACCTAAATCATATTTTTCCTCGATTTCTAAAAGCAAACCTGTACCGCCCCCTAATTTGTATTGGTTGGGTGCCATACCTTCTTTGCGCGTGCAAATGGGGTAAGTTTTGGCTTCGTCAATATCGTTAGAAATGCCAATCAATTCAACCAAAAAAGTCCAATTTTTCACCGGGTCGTATTCATAAATGAATTTTTGGTCGGGCACGGCTACTAATGCAGATATGGGTGTTTTGACCATGGATAATTGAGGGGCATCTTTTTTATTCGCCATTACCTCATTCGAGAACACACGAAATTTCTCCCAACGGTCGTTACTTTCAAAAAAAAGTGCACTGTGTTTTCCGTCGAATTCGTAGGCTTTAATAATGGCTAGATGTAAGTCCATAAACGTTTGTGAAGACAAGACATCAATATCCCGATAGATCAGGTCGTCTTCTTCCCAATAGACTCTAAATTTTAATAAAGGCATGGCTCAAAAGTACAATTTTTGCCATTAATCTCTTACTCCTTTTGTTACCCTGCCCAATGCTCCCCGCATGCCTGTCCCTAATTTATGTAAGACTGAGCTCTTTGGTGCAGCGCATTCTTTCCTTAACTTGCAGCTATGATGGGCAAATATGTGCTTTGTTTATGGATGTTGCTCGCTAGTGCAAAGCTCTTTGCACAGCAAGAAAATTATTTTATGCAAGCCGATAAAAATGGGCGAGATAAGTTTTTTTATGCGGGTGTAGCCTTGGGTATTAATGCTTCACAAATTGATGGTGATTATTTTTCAGGATTTCATAAAGCAGGCTTGAACACAGGTATTATTTCGTACATCAAGTTTAATCCCCAGCTCTATGGCAATATTGAGTTGCTCTACTCGGCAAAGGGAGCACGATCTGTACAGGAATATAATTCACCTCAAGTGGGAACGGTACCGGTTATTTATTCGGCCAAATTAAATTATGTGGAGATTCCTCTATTGATGCATTATCAAGTGCAAGATCGCACCCATGCTGGTATAGGCCTTTCTTACAATCGATTGTTCGGTGCAAAAGAGTCCATTGACGAAGTGATCCCCAATTCTATAAACCGAAGGTCGCCCAATTTTAAACAAGAGGATATCAATTTGCTGCTGTCTATTGCTTACCAATTGTCGGGCAATTTGTTTGCCCGAGCACGCTATCAATACTCTTTAACGACTATTAGGGATGCTGCACAAATACCCATAGAATTTGGCACCCCCTCCCAACACAATAATTTATTTGCACTTCAATTTTTTCTACTTTTTTAATCAACATACCATGAATGTAGCCCAAGTCATTTCTTTTTTCGAAGAAATTGCCCCTATCCAATACCAAGAGACCTACGATAACAGCGGCTTGCAGGTAGGTAATGTGCAAGATGAAGTGCATGGCGCCTTACTCACACTGGATGTTACCGAGCCTGTATTAGACGAGGCGATTGCCAAAGGCTGTAATTTAATCATTGCCCACCATCCACTCATATTTTCGGGTTTGAAAAACCTTACTGGTCGCAATTATGTGCAGCGCATTGTGCAAAAAGCCATTAAAAACGATATCAATATTTTTGCGGTGCATACCAATCTTGATAATATGCGCCATGGGGTTAATGAGCGTATGGCTTCAAAGCTTGCTTTGGTCAACACCCAAATTCTTGCGCCCACTAATAGTAATCAATGGAAATTACAAACCTATGTGCCCACAGCACAAGCGATGGCCCTAAAAGAAGCACTCTTTGCTGCTGGGGCGGGTCATATTGGTCAATACAGTGAGTGCAGTTTTAGCCAAATGGGTACCGGTACTTTTAAAGCTGACGAACAGTCACAACCTTTTATTGGGCAAGCAGGAGGCTCACGCGAGCAGCTTACAGAAGAAAAAATTGAAGTCATCGTAGCCGCACATCTGAAAAATAAGGTTGAAATTGCTTTAATCGAGGCCCATCCCTACGAGGAAGTCGCCTTCGACTGGCTTGCCTTAGGCAATCAAAACAAGGAAATAGGGGCGGGCCTGGTGGGTGATTTGCCCAGCGCCATGAGTGAAGAAGATTTCTTGCAAATGCTCAAAACCAATATGAAAGCCCAGGCAATAAGGCATACAGCCCTACTAGGCAAACCGATAAAACGAGTGGCTTTATGTGGCGGATCGGGTAGTTTTTTACTGCATAAAGCCATTGGTGCCCAAGCAGATGTGTTTGTGAGTGCCGATTTTAAATACCACCAATTTTTTGATGCCGAAAACAAAATTGTTATCGCTGACATAGGGCATTACGAAACCGAACAATTTACGGTAGAAATATTTGATGCTTTACTTAAGAAAAAAAATATTACCTTCGCCGTTCTTTTATCGACATTGGATACCAACCCAATTAAATATTTATAATTCAATATGGCAACAGTCAAAGATTTTTCAATCGAAGAAAAATTGAAAGCAGTACTTACGCTGCAAAAAATAGATTCAAAAATAGACGAAATCAAAACACTGAAAGGCGAATTGCCTATGGAAGTGAATGATTTAGAAGACGAAATTGCTGGTTTGCAAACACGTATTGGCAATATCGACACCGATATTGAAAATATCAACACCTACATTGCGCAGCGTACGGATGCCAAAAAAGAAGCAGTTGCTTTGGGCAAAAAATACGAAAAGCAACAAGACAACGTAAAAAACAATCGCGAATTCGAGGCCTTGACCAAAGAAATCGAAATGCAAGAATTGGAAGCTAAATTGTGTGATAAGCACATTAAAGATGCCACTTTCGAATTGAAAGAACGTCAAGCAGCCCGTACCAATACAGAAGAAAAAGTAGCGGTAGTAGAAGATACCTTGAAAGCGAAGAAGAAAGAGCTTGAAAAAATTATTGTAGAAACAGAAAAAGAAGAAAAAACACTCAATAAACAATCTGCCGAAGCAAAAGAAAAAGTAGATGAGCGTTTATTATTGGCTTACGACCGTATCCGTGGTAGCTATTCCAACGGTTTGGCTGTAGTGCCCATTCACCGTGATTCTTGCGGTGGCTGTTTCAATGTAATTCCTCCACAGCGCCAATCAGAAATTCGCCAACACAAAAAAATTATTGTGTGCGAACATTGCGGACGTATCTTGGTCGATTCAGAATTGGACGATAGCACACAAGTAAAAAAATAAATAGAAATATTCCTGTTTAAAACCCCAAAGCCTTCTCGCTTTGGGGTTTTTGTTTTAGCCCAAAATGTCTGTTTTTTGCTGTGCCATAGCCCCGAAATAATTGTACCTTCGCCATTCATTGTATTGTGAAACGACGAAAAAAATAATGGCTAAAAAGATAGATCAAAAATGTAGTATTTGTGGCAGGCCCGAAAAGGACGTGAATCTGCTCTTTACGGGTATGGACGGGAATATTTGCGATACCTGTATCGAAAATGCCTACCATATTCTGCAAGAAACCATGGGGGATAGCCAGCCAAAATCTGCCGCCAAAAAGACCCAAGAACAATTTGCCCAACATAAGCTGTATAAGCCCAAAGAAATCAAAGCCTTTCTCGACCAATATGTGATAGGCCAAGACGAAGCCAAAAAGGTGATGTCGGTGGCGATGTATAATCATTACAAACGCTTGATGCATCCACCCCAAGACGATGTAGAAATCGAAAAGTCTAACATCATTATGGTGGGCGAAACCGGCACGGGAAAACCTTATTGGCTAAATCAATGGCCCGTTTGTTGCAATTACCTTTTGCGGTGGTGGATGCTACTGTTTTTACCCAAGCAGGCTATGTGGGCGAAGATGTCGAAAGTATTTTGTCGCGCCTTTTACAAAGTTGCAATTACGATGTAGCTGCGGCCGAGCGCGGTATTGTGTACATCGACGAAATTGATAAAATAGGCCGTAAAGGCGACAACCCTTCTATCACCCGCGATGTGAGTGGCGAAGGGGTGCAACAATCTTTACTCAAATTATTAGAGGGTAGTGATGTGTTGGTACCACCAGAAGGTGGCCGTAAGCATCCCGACCAAAAGATGGTGAAAGTAAATACCCAAAACATCTTGTTTATTTGTGCCGGTGCCTTTGAAGGGATAGACAAAATGATTTCGCGTAGGGTACAAACCACTTCTATTGGCTACAATGCTATTAAAACCAGCAACGAGCTCGACCGAGCCAATTTGTTGCAATATGTCAATGCGCAAGATCTGCGCAGCTTTGGGCTCATACCCGAATTGCTGGGCCGATTGCCGATTGTTACCTACCTCAATCCCTTGGATAAAGACGCCCTGAAACGCATCCTTACCGAGCCCAAAAACGCCCTTATCAAGCAATATACGCGCTTATTTGAGCTAGAAGATATTGCCCTCGAAGTGAGCGACGAAGCGCTAGATTATATGGTAGACAAGGCAATAGAATTTAAGCTAGGTGGCCGTGGACTGCGGGCTATTTGCGAAATGATTTTGACCGATGCTATGTTTGAATTGCCCTCGCAAGAAATCAAAGACAAGCATTTTATCCTTGATAAAAACTATGCAATGCAAAAGTTGGAAAAATCAAAGCTCGGACTCATTTCTGCGGCTTAAAGCCAATTTTACAATTTTGATTACAATAATTTACACGCGGTTTCCCCTCCTAGGAGAGCCTGTCCCGAAAGCATTCGGGAGGTTAGGGGTGGGTTAAAATAGAGTGCGAAGCGTATCTTAAATTAATAACCTTTAAATAAAAAGAACAATGGAAGACCTCATCAAAAAACTTACCGAAACGGCTGGTATCAACGAAGAGCAAGCAGCCAAAGCCATTGAAACAGTGGTGAATTTTATCAAAGAAAAATTACCGCCCATGATGCATGGCGCAGTCGATAGTTTTATTGGCAGCAGCAACAGCAGTGACGACGGGTTGCTGTAGCATACAATTTTTAGTACCAAAGAACAAAGCCCACAGTGTTTTCTGTGGGCTTTGTTGTGTAAATGGGTTGGATTATTTGGGTCTGCCCAATAATCACCCGAAAATCCTTTGCGTCTTTGCGTGAAAAAATACACGCGGCAATAGAAGCCCAAAGAATGTTGCGTGCCCTAACGGAGTGGCCCTTCGTTACCTCAGGGCAGGCTCCAGGTAGGCTCAAAGAACATGAGCAATCCGTCAAACAAAAAAAATCCCGCAAACATGATGCTTGCGGGATGTGATTATTCAGAAGTTTTATTTAAGCATACAAATCAGCTTTTATCTCTTTTACGCGGCTATCTGTTAGGTAATCGTCAAACATCATTTCGCGGTCGATCAGTCCTTTAGGCGTAATCTCTAATATTCTGTCGGCTACGGTTTGGGCCAATTCGTGGTCGCGCGTGGTGAACAAGATAGTGCCTTTAAAATCTTTCATCCCATTGTTGAGGGCCGTAATGCTTTCAAGGTCTAAGTGGTTGGTAGGCTCGTCGAGGCAAAGCACATTTCCTTTGAGCATCATCATACGGCTCAGCATACAACGCATTTTTTCGCCCCCGCTCAGTACCGAGCATTTTTTCAAAGTCTCCTCGCCGCTAAACAACATACGGCCTAAGAAACCACGGATAAAGGTTTCGTCTTTCTCTTCTGAGAATTGGCGCAACCAATCGATTAGGTTTTCATCTTTCCCTTCAAAAAATTCAGAATTGTCATTGGGCAAATAAGTAGGGGTAACGGTTACGCCCCATTTGAAAGTGCCGGTAAAATCGCTGTCTTCGCCCATCAATATTTTATAGAAGGCAGTAGTAGCCAAGCTGTTTTCTGATACGATGGCAATTTTTTGTCCGCGCTTCAGGTCAAATTTAATATTGCTAAACATCACTTCGCCATTCAGTGTTTTCGAAAGGCCATCTACTTCTAATATTTGGTCGCCAGCATCACGCACTTGGTTGTTGAACAAGATGGCCGGATACTTACGGTTAGACGCTTTCATGTCTTCAACCTTGATTTTATCCAAGGCTTTTTTACGGCTGGTGGCTTGTTTAGACTTAGAGGCATTCGCCGAGAATCGAGCGATGAATTCTTTTAATTCAGCAATTTTATCTTCGGCTTTTTTGTTTTGGTCGCTGCGTTGTTTCAACAACAATTGGCTACTCTCGTACCAAAAGGAATAGTTACCCGTAAAGATGTTGATTTTACCAAAGTCGATATCGGCAACGTGGGTACACACCGTATCTAAAAAGTGACGGTCATGCGATACGACCAATACAATCTTGTCGTAATCGGCCAAGAAATTCTCTAACCAAGCAATGGCTTGTAAATCCAAGTCATTGGTAGGCTCATCCAGCAAGAGGATGTCGGGGTTGCCAAACAAGGCTTGGGCCAAAAGCACGCGTACTTTTTGGTTACCGTCTAGTTCTTTTAATAATTTGTAATGCAGGTCTTCTTTGATGCCCAAACTGCTGAGCAAAGTAGCGGCATCACTTTCGGCATTCCAGCCATCCATTTCCGCAAAAATACCTTCTAATTCTCCCGCCTTGATACCATCTTCTTCTGTAAAATCTTCTTTAGCATAGAGGGCGTCTTTAGCGCTCATGATTTCAAACAACTTCGTATTGCCGCGCATAACGGTCTCTAATACCGTCATTTCGTCGTATTCGTAGTGGTTTTGCTTAAGCACGCTCATACGCATGTCCTTAGTGATTTCTACTTTACCTGTGGTCGGGTCTATTTCGCCCGAAAGGATTTTCATAAAAGTAGATTTTCCTGCACCATTGGCACCGATGATACCATAGCAATTACCTTCTGTAAATTTGATATTTACATCTTCAAACAACACACGCTTGCCATAGCGCAAGGATAAATTTTGTACTGAAATCATTATTTAATAGTTCTTATTTTTTTATGCTGAATAAAGGAAAGGCAGCAGGAGATTTGAGCTGCTGCGTTTCGGGGCGCAAAGATAGCAATAATGTACTTTATTTTGGCTCTAATCTAAACAAGCAGCCATTTTCACCTCCCACCAGCAGTTTGCCGTCTGGGCAAAGGGAAATGAAGCGCAAATTGTTGCGGGTAAATGGGTCAAATTCCATCCAATGTTCCCCTCCGTCATCGGTATAAATCACTAATCCTTTTTCGCCTACAGCATAGCCTTTTTGTGCGCTTACAAATAGTAAATCCCAGAGCTGATAATTGGGTAAACTCAGATTGCTACCATTGCGCAATCGCTTCCAGGTTTTGCCCCCATCGCTGGTTTTGACCACAAAACCTCTAAGGCCACTCACAAAAATATGGTTGCTATCAAGGGCAGATATGCTGTTGAAATTATCGCCCACTACCGATTGCTGCTGCCAGCTTATCCCGCCATCATTGCTCAGTAATATGGCGCCACTGCCTACGGCAATGCCTTTGTTTGGGTTCAACATGTGTACATCATGCAGGGCAAATTTGAATCGCTGAAAGCTCAGTAAATTCATCGAGGCATCGAGCCGTACAATACCGCCAGAATCAGTGCCTAAGCTGGTACTGGCAAGGCCTCTATCCTTGTCGCCAAAAGAGATGGCTGAGGCAAATTCATAAGGACCGGGTATTCTAGTCAAAGTGAAACTATTCAGCGCGTCTTTGCTGGCGCAGATATTCAGACCAAAGCCGCAAAAATAGACCTTGCCATCGGGCGCAACACAAGAACCGAAAAGGCCTTTGCTTCCATCAGGCATTTGTTTGGCTTGCCAACTAAGGCCTTGGTCGGCAGAAATAAAAAGCTTTGCGCTGCCAAAGCGGCTGCCGGCGCCTATCATACCGATACCATTGGGTAAAAACAGGGCGGTATTGAGCTGTTCATTTGTTTCTACCTTTATTTGTTGCACCGATTGCCAATGCAAAAGGTCTTTTCGACAAGAAGTGAAAAACAATAAGAAAAGAAGAAATGACACAGTGTTTTTAGGCATTCACTTTTGTTTTTGTACTCTTTCAAGAACTAGGCTGTTTCTTGGCTGCAGCATGAGTCAGCCCCATTAAAAGCTTAGTAATTTTCTTATTCCTTCCGCCACTTTATCGGCATTCGGTAGCATGGCTGCTTCTAAGCCCATATTCATGGGTACAGCGGGTAAGTCAAGCGCACCAATGGTTTGCACGGGTGCATCCAAATGGGCGAAGCAGTTTTGTGCTATTCGACCGGCCAATGCCTCGCAGAAGGAGTTGCGTAATTGTTCTTCGGTAAGCACAATACATTTACCATGTTTGCGCACTGTTTTGTATACCAATTCTTCATCGCAAGGATATAGGGTACGCAAGTCAATAATCTCCACTTGTCCTTCAAATTGTTTGGCTGCATTTTTGGCCCAATACACGCCCATGCCATAAGTAATGATACACAAAGATTCGCCATTGTCCATGGCTTCTTGGCTCGCTGCTACCACCACATTTCCTACACCAAAAGGTAATACATAATCGCTGTCGGGTTCTGGCATACGTGCATCCTCGGTTCCGGGCACTTTGCTCCAATAGAGACCTTTATGCTCTAGCATCACTACCGGATTGCCATCGAGCAATGCCGCTTTCATCAAGCCTTTGATATCGGCAACATTACTTGGATAAGCTATTTTAATTCCCTTAATGGTAGCTAAAGTGCTTTCTACACTACCACTATGGTAAGGGCCACCGCCGCCATAAGCACCAATAGGTACCCTCAAAATACAGCTTACTGGAAATTTGCCACAACTGAGGTAGCATGACTTGCTGATTTCGGTAACCAACTGGTTGATGGCTGGGTAAATATAATCGGCAAATTGAACCTCAACTATGGGTTTTAAGCCCAGCGCACTTAAGCCAATGGTTGAACCGATGATATAGGCTTCTTGAATGGCCGTATTGAATACACGCTCATCGCCAAATTTTTCGGCTAGGGTAGCGGCTTCGCGGAATACACCGCCTAGCCTGCGACCAACATCTTGTCCGTAAAACAAAGCATTGGGGTATTCGTTTAATATTTCTTCGATGGCATGGAGTGCAGAGTCCACCATCATGCTTTTTTCTTTTCCTTCGGGGCAACGCATGCCCACTTCTTGTGTCACGGGTGTTGGTGTAAAAACATGATCAGTCACCGTGCTTACATCTGGGTCGGGCGCAGCTACTGCCGCGGCAAATTCACCGGCGATAAACTCTTTTTCTTCGGCTTCGATTTGCAATAAGACTTCTTCTTTTACCCCTTTTGCCAAGAGCTTTTTCCGCAATTTAACCACTGGGTCGTCGGTATAATGCTTAGCAAGGTCTTCTTCGCTGCGGTACCATTCTTTACGCACCCCTGAGGTATGATGCCCTAGCAGGGGAACGGTAGCGTGCACCAATATGGGTTTACGTTCTTTACGCACCCAATCAATGGTGTATTCCATGGTTTTGTAGGCGTCTTCAAAATCACTGCCATCTACCTGTACTCTTTCGAGGCCTTTGAAACCTGCAGCGTATTCGTAGGCGTTCATAGTGCGTGCTTCGTCACTGCTTACTGAAATGCCCCAGTCATTATCCTGTACTAAATAAATGATCGGTAATTGGTGTAAACAAGCAAATTGAAAAGCCTCGCTTACCTCGCCTTCAGTAACACTACCATCACCCAAAGAGCAAATGACAACGGGTGGGATGGGATAATCTTTTAGTTTTTGTGACTCCTGATATTTGATGCCTTGAGCCAAGCCTGT
>JAXITL010000043.1:0-16936 GCA_034680125.1 Chitinophagaceae bacterium | reverse complement strand
TTGGTAGAAAAATACCAACAAGCCATAGAAGAAGTAGCGAAATTGAAAGCGCAATTAGAGCAAAAAAACATGGAATTGGGGGAAGCTCATTTGCAAATCAACATCATGAAACCCGCACTGGATGAGGCTCAAGGAGCATCTTCTGAAAAGGTAGTGTTGCAAACACAGATTGATAAAGCAATGGATGATGTTCATAAAATTTTAGCCTTGTTGGATGCCGAATAAGCTAAAACAAAATAAATATTGGTTGTTTTTGGTTTGTGTTGCTGCTGTTTTGTACAGTTCTTGCACAACCGATAGAAATCCCTGCCTTGAACCCAATGTATCTAAGGTGCAGGTTTCTTGTTATCAGTTTAAAAGTGGTCAATACTCCGATACCGCATTACCCAATGCCATTTTTGCCAGCCTAGATATGGACTCTGCGCGTTATTGGTATTGGGGTGCAAAAGCCCTGAGTAAATTTGATTTGCCCCTATCTCCCAAAGCGGATACAGCACGTTGGATATTGCAGGCAGATTCTGCCTTTTCGCCCATTGATACGCTCACTTTTGTTTATGAAACAAAGCTGAAATTTATTTCCAATGCCTGTGGATATAGCCACGATTATTTAATCAAACAAGTAATAAGTACCAATCAAAACATAGATTCAGTAAGGGTTTCTAATCATTCTGTCACCACAAAAGCAGGTATCGAAAATGTCAAAATCTATTTTTAGTTTGCTTTTTGTTTTGAGTACTTTTTCCCTTGCGGCACAAGACCGCAAAGAGGATAGTCTTTCTACAGAAAAGATGCATTCAGGACATTTGTTGCGCTTTAGTTTTGATGCCAGTAAGCTTTTACTGAATCAATTGGTCGATCAAAAATCAGCTTACGAATGTGCAGTAGATTATTATGTTAATGGGGCCATTTATGCTGTTGCTGAAACGGGTTTTGGTCGTTCAAATATTGATTATCCCGACCTGAAATATACCACCACCAACATTTTTTTTAGAGGAGGTATTGACAAGTCTTTATTCCCTAGAAAGAAGCCACAGGATTGGGGAATGGGTTTTTTTGGTTTGCGATATGGGGTTGGTTTTATTCAACGAAAGGAGGCAAGCTATAGCACAAATGATGGCTTGGGAACTATCACTATTGGAACAATCCCTTCCGCCACCTTTTCAGCTCATTGGATGGAACTTACTGGAGGAATGAAACTAGAATTATTTCATGGTTTTTTTGCTGGATGGACCGTTCGGGCTAAGTTTTTACTCAATCAAAAATCCTTTGGAGATCTAAAGCCAGCCTATATTGCAGGTTATGGCGCTGGTGAAAAGGCAACAGCATTCGATTATAATTTTTTCCTTTCCTACGCGCTTCGGTGGTCTGCCCAAAAGTAGTCTTTCTGGATGCGTGCTTTTTTTTGTATTGTCATGAAAATACTCATTATTCGTTTTTCTTCAATCGGTGATATTGTGCTGACCACGCCCATTGTGCGTTGCCTCAAGCAACAAAAACCTGATGTTGAAATTCATTATTTGACTAAGAAAGTTTTCGCCCCTATCCTTGCTGCCAATCCCTACATTCATCAAGTTCATGAATTGGGTGACCACTTGCAAGAATGTATCCAAAATTTAAAAACAATAGGCTTCGATATAGTGATTGATTTGCACAAAAACCTGCGTACAGCAAGGGTTAAAAAGGCATTGCGCACTGAGTCCTATGTATTCGATAAATTGAATGTTCAGAAATGGTTTTATGTCAATTTAAAAATCAACCTCATGCCCGACAAAAGTATTGTCGAGCGGTATTTTGATGCTATTAAATCTTTAGGGGTACGTAATGATGGGCAAGGGTTGGATTATTTTATTCCCGATCACGACAAAACGGAGCATAAAGACATTCCCATGAGTCATTGGGCTGGTTATGTTGGTTTTGTGATTGGCGGTTCTTTCGCGACAAAAAAATTACCTATTGATAAGTGGCAAGAAATAGTAGCCTTGTGTCCTATTCCCATCATTTTACTGGGTGGTCCAGAAGATAGAGCCGAAGCCACAGTGATTGCCCAAATCGACCCCGTGAAAGTGTATAATTCTTGCGGGAAATTTTCAATTAATGAGTCTGCCGATTTGGTAAAACATGCCAAGATCATTATTTCCAATGATACCGGATTGATGCATGTGGCTGCAGCATTCAAAAAGCCTATCATTGCACTTTGGGGAAATACGACGCCACAGTTAGGGATGTTTCCCTATTATGGCTATAATAACTTAAGAAACACTATATCCCCCGAATTATTACACATTGAAAATAAACAATTGTCTTGCAGGCCTTGTAGTAAAATCGGATTTGACAATTGCCCCAAAAAACATTTTAGGTGTATGAATAATCTAGATTTGAATGGAATAGATATTTTTATTAGAAAATATATCTGATTCTCCAACCAAACAAATTCAATTTACGTCTTGTAAGTACGTGGAATGTTAATTTCTGTTGAAATTTTTTTAGGAACAAATTTGCATATTCGAGCCAAATACAATAAATTTGTTAGCATTTGAAAAATATGAGCACAATGAAAAAATTATCCTCAAGCCTATTACTATTATTTACGCTTGTTTTTGTATTGTTTTCGGCAACCAATGTCCAAGCCAATAGAGCGGCAGCGGGTGAAATTGCCTACAAGTGGGTTAGTGATTCAACATACCTACTTACCTATACTTTTTACAAAGATTGTGCTGGTGCTACAGCAGAGCCTACAACGGTTAATGTTTGTTATTATAACACTTGTAACGTTGATAGAGGAAATGTTACTTTGAGTAAAAAAACGCCACTTGGAAGTAATGGTTTGCCAGTACAAAATGTATGTTCTGGTTTATTATCTACAACATGTTCTTCACCTGCCGGAACCCTAAGAGGATATCGTAAGTGGGTGTATGAAGGAACGGTTACTTTGCCCTCCAAGTGTGACTCTTGGCGTTTTGTAGTATCTATTGGTTTGCGTAACGGTGCCATAACAAACTATATAGTTCCTGGTGCTGCAAACAATTTGTATACAGAAGCAACACTTAATAATATTGACGCGCCTACAAGTTCTTCTCCGACTTTTACTACAGATCCAATTCAATACATGTGTAGCGGAGTAAAACAACACTTTTCTTATTCTGGTGTTGATGCAGATGGTGATGTGCTTTCCTATTCATTAGTAGATCCTGCTAGTGCCGCTGATAATCAAACCACCTGTACTTTCCCTCCCACTCCTGCTAGTTATGTTTTTGCTGGTTTGCCTTTCGGTGGTACTTCTCTTGCTACAAATCCTTTTGCCACTGGAGGTTCCTTTAATTTAAACAGCACCAATGGCCTTATGTCTTTCACACCAACAGTGGCACAAGTGCCTCAATTAGCTTTGTTGGTAACTAAGCGCCGTGGTACAAAAATTGTGGGTAGTGTCATTCGTGATATGCAATTTGTTGTAAGTGCTGGCTGTACTCCTTCTGGTGCTGCTTTTGCTATCGACTTTCCTGGTTCTACCGGTGTATTGAATGCTGCAACTCTTCCTCCTGGTCCTGCAGGTGTACCTACTGTAGGTGCTATTGTTTGCCCTCATTCTGCCCATACCATACGTTTTAGCATTTCTGCGGCTCCAGGTGTTACGATTAATAACGTTACAGACAATAGTTCTACTTTCGCTCCTACTGCATCCACTTCAACCATGTCTCCCTATTCCGGTTTAGGAACGAGAACTGTTACTGCAAATTTTACTTGGACTCCAAACCAAACAGATGAAGGTCAACAGTATATTGTAGTGAAAAGTGAAGTGTGTAATCCAGGTTCACCGATTGTGTATCGTGTAGACTCTATACCTATATATGTATCCCTTACTGTGAAAATTTTCCCTAAGGATACAATGATGTGTTTTGGTGAAACCACTACACTATGTGTTCGTCCAGCAAATTTTCCAGGTATTACCGTAGATTGGTCGATTACTGTTCCAGGTTCAGGTTTGCCAACAGGTGGAACATTAGGTATTACTAGTCCTACGGATTCTTGTACTGATGTATCTCCGTCTTCTACCACCACTTATTTGGTTACATCAAATCATCCGTCTTATTGTAACAGAATAGAACCCGGAAAAACAGCGTTAACGACTAACCAAGATGAGATTAAGATTGTAGTGGTTAATCCCAAAATTGACGTTGGTCCCGATACTGTAATGTGTAGCTATTCTCAATTACAATTGAATTCGAATTTATTGAATCCTCAGCCTGAGCTTACCTATAAATATCAGTGGGGGCCTAACCCAGGTTCAGTAAACCCAGGACCAATTGCGTTCTTGTCAGATCCTAATATCCCTAATCCGATTTTGCGTTTCCCTGCAGGTACACCTTTGTCTAGTATCCCTGATACTATTGAATATATTATGAAGTTGACTCCTTTCCCAGACACTACTTGTTTGCGCTTTGACACGATAAAAATATTTGTCCTTAAAGGTTTTTACCTGCTCACAGGTGATACGCTTGCAAGCAACACAGGTCTGGGTCATTTAGGAAGACAAAAGGGTGTGAGTGATACAGCCATTTGTAATGGACAAACGATTACCTTACTAGGTTGGGGTGATCAACGATATAATTATATATGGACGCCTGCCACGGGAGTATCCACACCAAACGGATTCTTGTCGGGTATGACTATTACACCAACGGGTACTACTACCTATGCGCTTACTGCATCGAGATCAGGCTGTAGAGATAGTACTAAAATACTCAATATTTTAGTTGAGCCTACTCCAGTTGCAGATATTGGTGCCGATCAATCTATTTGTTTTGGTGACACGCTTAATTTATTTGCAACCATCACTCCTGACCCCTCTGTATTCACACAATACAAGTATAAATGGTCTCCAGGTGGTGCTCTATCTCGTGCTGATACTTTCTTCTGTTATTTTACAGGATACTTGACACAGCAAATTAAATTTACCGTAACTACGCCGGCTGGTTGTACAGGAGTAGATAGTGCAGTTTATACTGTTCAGCCAAGAGCTTTCTTAACTAAAGGAAACGATACTTCGATTTGTCCTGGTGATGTGGCCAAATTGAGTGTTGTAGGTGATGATAAACTGGTTGGTGTAACTTGGAAGCCTGCTTCTACCATCGATTCTATTCATTCACTTACACCGATTGTTACTCCAAACCATAGCACAAGCTATGTAGTGGTGGGTACCGATAGTAATAGTTGTGTTGATTCGGCAGTAATTAATGTCACTGTTTATCCTCGTGCACTTATCTATTTAACCGATAGCGCTACTATCTATCCTGGTGATTTCTATGCATTGGATCCTCAAGGCAATAGTTTATATTATACTTGGTTCCCTCCAATTGGTTTGGATTTTCCAAGTATTGCTAACCCCAAAGCTTCGCCAAAACTGAATACAACCTATTATGTAACAGGCGTTACAGATGCTGGTTGTGTTGCAGAAGACTCGATTCATATATTTGTGTCTCCTGATTCACAAATTGACGTTCCCAATGCATTTGTTCCTGGTCGTGGTGATAATAATAAGTTCAAACCTGTTCACCTAGGTACAGCAACATTAAAATCCTTTACTGTTTACAACCGTTGGGGTGTGAAAATGTTTGAAACGACAAATATTGAAGAAGGATGGGATGGTAACTTTAGTGGACAACCACAGCCATTAGGTGTTTATGTGTATGTCTTAGAAGCCATTAGCGCCAATGGAAAAGTAATTTCTAAACAAGGTAATGTAACCCTTGTAAGATAGTATTTACCAAACCTAATAGGTATTAGAACGCCGAAAAATAAGCACCATGAATAAGGTATCCCATTCACATTTTTTATTAGATTTTGTATTTTTAGTATAGCAACATCATCAGGTATTACTGCTTAAGCTATCTATAGCTGCCACAGATACTCGCTTGATTTTACATGACAATTACAGCATATAACGACAAATTAGTTCAACAATACTCCAAAAATTTTAAACTATAAATTATCCTTTTGTTATGAATACTTTCATCAAACAATTCAAAAGTTTTGTTTTAATAGTACTTCTTGTATTATTATCCAAGGAATCCACTGCCTCACACTATGCAGCTGCAGATATACATGTGGATTACGTAGGTACAGGCCCTACGGATTATACGTACAAAATTACTTTGAATCTATACAAAGCTTGCGAGTGGGGTAATGCTAGTTTGCCTACTACTACAACTTTAAATTGGACTTCAAGCTGCTTTCCTGGTGGAAGTACTACCATGACAACACCTACTATTGATACTTTAGATCAGTTGTGTGATACCTTTAAGTCTCAAAACTCTTGTAGGGTTGCTACTTCAACATTCTTCCCTGCATTTGTGCGTCATACATTTGTAAAAACGGTTACATTGCCTGGCCCTTGTATTGATTGGGTATTTAGCTGGTGTGAATGCTGTAGAAATGCCGGAATACTTAACTTAACAGGTCCTGGCGGTGTTGGTTTGTATGTAGATGCCATGATTAACAATAGTAAAAAAGCGAATGTAAATACACCTCGTTATTCAATAGATCCTATTCCTTATTTTTGTCAAAATGTAACGGCCTTTTTCCCAAATGCTCCCTACGATCCAGATTTGGATAGTATGGTTTCTTTGAATCAACAACCTAGAGATTGTCCTGCAACCGTTATTGGTTATGCAGCCCCTCACTCTTTGATTAATCCTATTGCTTCAGACATTACGGTTCCTTATACTGTTGATGCAAATACCGGCACTTCTGTTTTTAAACCTACCTTATCAGG
Source organism: Chitinophagaceae bacterium (assembly GCA_034680125.1). Classification (GTDB taxonomy): domain Bacteria; phylum Bacteroidota; class Bacteroidia; order Chitinophagales; family Chitinophagaceae; genus Rurimicrobium. The sequence continues at coordinate 10,167 of JAXITL010000043.1, read as the reverse complement.
TAAATTTGTATTAGCATTCAAAACGATTGACTATGACCGCACGACAGGTGAGTTGATGGGTTATACTACACGTGACGTTCAGGTATCCGTATTGGGATGTTCTGCGCCACCTCCCACTAACGACACAGCTGTTGGTGATCCAGTAGGATGCTATCAAGATACGGTTACCAAAACACTTTTTGTATGTCCAGGTCAGCCAATGCGTTTTTCAATAGGTTCGACGTCTAATTCCTTAATTAATGCGATTTATGCAAGGTGGGATGTATCCAAATTGCCTGGTGCAACGTATACAAGTACTGGTGATGGTACTGCACGTGCAATTGGTACTTTAGTTTGGACGCCTTCAAAATCGGATGTAGGGGATCACGTTTTAAGTTTGCGTTTTGTGGATTCTACTTGTTCTTTAGGTCAACCATTGATAACAGAGACCTATTACGTAATCAAAATAACTGTATTACCCTATGTAGATGGAGGTAAAGATGGCTTGTATTGTATCCCAGGCGGTGCCGCATGGAAGATGCAGACGGTTTCTAACCCAGGTATGCGCTACAAATGGACTAGTTTGTTTGGTTCGCCAACCTTCCCTCCTCCATTTATGGATGATGATACTTTAGAGAGTCCGAGTGTGAAGCCAGGTGTATTGACAAGATATGTAGTAGTAGGAGATGTCTATCGTGGACCTTACCGTTGTACTACCCGTGATACTGTGGATGTTCGTATTGGTAGCCCATTGGTTACCATCGATGCTGGTCCAGACCAAGTAGTTTGTGCAAACAAGCCTATTAGTCTGAAAGCAAACATTACGCCATTAGGTTCATTAGACTTTTTGACATGGAGCCCTGGTGTTACTTTAGATGATTCTACTAAATTGAATGCGATTGCGACTGCGTTTATTACAACAGACTATGTTATATTCGCTCAAGATAAGAATGGTTGTGGTTATACCGATACTACCAAAATTATAGTAGATGGTTTCCAACCGCTCATTGCGCCTTTTGCATCTAGAGATACGGTTTGTCCAGAAGGTTTTACGCAATTATTCTCAAATGTTAGCCAACAACCTTGTGGAATCGCTCAAAGCTCTTGTAGTGGAGGTGTTCCGACCGACAAGATTGTGGGTACTGGTACTATATCTTCTTTAAGTCCTACTCCATTCTTCCACACAGCCGCTTCAGCGGGTGAGCGTATGCAAATTTTGTATCGTCGTGATGAATTGTTGGATGCAGGTATCAAAGCAGGATTTATTAATTCAATGTCTTTTAACTTACCTGTTAAAAACACGACCGACTCTTTCTATAAGTTTACCATCAAAATGGCTTGTACACCTGACGCTTCTTTAAGTGGTAGCACTATCAGTAGCTATCCAGGTACTGTAGAAGTTTATCCAGCACGTCGCATATTCACTAGTTCTGGATGGAATGACTTTGTATTCCCAAATGCCTATTATTGGGATGGATCATCTAATCTGTTAGTAGAGATTTGCTGGAGCAAAATGTCTGGTACATACGGTGGTACACCAGAGCCTGTATATTCAAGCAATACTAGCTTTACAAGTGTTAAGTATATTCCTTCTTATAGCTTACCCGCACCAGGAATGGGTGACGGCTGTAGCTTAGCGACAGGTACACCATTGTTGGCGTCTACACGCCCCAATACAAGATTTAATGTATGTATAACACCAAGCTTATTCACTTATTCTTGGACCCCAACTAGCTATTTAAGCCAAGCAGACTCTGCCAATACGAATGTTGACGGAATCAAAGACAATACGACTTACAATGTACGCGTAACTGCAGCATCGAATCCTAATTGCTTTACTGATGGTCAAGTTCCTATTACTGTGGATAGAAGCAATAGCGTAACTGCATTGCCATTGAGTCCAGTGATTCATTGCCGCCCAGGATATTTTTATGACTTGGATGCAACAGGTAATGGCTTGAAGCCTCTTCGTAACTTAGCTTGTGGTACAAGTGATGTATTAACTTGTGGTGTACTAGAGGATAAAGTAGTAGCTAATCCAAGTACAGGTAGCCTAATCGCAGAGCCTTTAAATCATCCATTCAACGGTAATTTTAGCACAGCGCACACGCAGTTTATCATACCGAAAGAAGCATTGCGCAATGGTAATATTACCTCAGGTACCATTCGTTCGATAGCCTTTAATGCAGTAAGTGCTAGTAGTATGGACTTTGCTAATTTGAAAATTAGCATGAAATGTACAGATACGAAACAATTTACCGCAACACCACCGGTTAGCTTCGAAACAGGCGCAATTCCTGTGTATACAGCTGCAGGTGCTACGGTAATCAATGCTGGCTATTTGACTAATTTCATTTTGGATCAAGCCTACAATTGGGATACTTCAAAAAATCTACTGATTGATTTGTGTTATGCACAAGCTACAACAGGTACAGGGCCAACGATTAATATGTACACGACGCCAGGTTTCAACTTGATGGTACGTAGTCATCAAACTTCTGGAGATGTATGTTCTAATCCAACTATTGAATTAGGCCCTACCACATTTGAGTTATTGCCTAATTTCCAAATCGGCTTCTGTTCAGCTGGTGATACAGATTTCACTTATTTGTGGACACCAGGTACTTATTTTGAAGATTCTTTGATGAAGCAGCCGTTGGTATATGTAGGTGAAGACACGAAAGTATACGTTTCTACCCGTGGCCGTAACGGTTGTTTGGTAAAAGATTCTGTATCTATAGTGGTACCCAAAAATGGTCGCTTTATTACCCAAGACACCATTATTTGCGCAAATGAGACCATTCAATTACGTTCATACAATGGATTAAAAACGAAATGGTTCGAGATGAACGCTGCTTCGGGCTTTAAGTATGACACAGCAAAAAGCTTAAGTTGCGACAGCTGTGAGCGCGTAATCGCTAAGCCTAAACAAAACACGACCTATTATGCAGCGGTAACGGATATCAATGGTTGTATTGATACCTTCAGGACTTCAATTACGGTTAAGCCATTGCCGACTATTAACATCACAAATAAAGATACGGTGATTAAATACGGTAAGAGTGTATCGTTAAATGTTTTTGGTGGTACGCAATACCATTGGACTCCGATGGCGGGTATTAGTAATCCAAATAATGTGAACCCAACTGCAAGTCCTCTGGTTACTACAGTATATCGTGCAGTAGGCATAGGAATGAATGGCTGTAGAGGTGAGGATAGTGTGAAAATCACGATAGATTATAAGAGCCCAATCAGTGCTCCGAGTGCATTTACTCCGAATGGTGATGGTAATAATGATAAGTTCCGCCTAATGGGTGTAACGTTCCAAACCTTGACAGAGTTCCGCGTGTTTAACCGTTGGGGTCAAGAAGTGTTCAGTACACAAAACATCAATGATGGCTGGGATGGTACTTTTAATGGCAAGCCAATGGATATGGGCGCCTATAATTATATCATTCGCATAGGCTACCCTGATGGTGCTACCGAAACACTTAAAGGTGATGTAACACTGATTAGATAAAGAATTTTAAAATAGCGTAATTTAAGTTAACGAGCGGCTGTATGCATACAGCCGCTCGTTTTTTATTATTATATAAAAGATTGGAATTTAGAAAAATATCCTCTTACTTTTGCCATTAAAATTTTGCATTGGATGTATCGAAGAATTGTAGATAAAGAATCTAAGGTAGCACTTGTTGGGCTTGGATATGTAGGACTGCCTATCGCTCTAGCATTTGCGCGTAAAGTACAAGTAATCGGTTTTGATATTCATGAAGGGCGCATTCAAATGATGCAACAGTCAATCGACCCGAGTAACGAATTAGCATCCTCTGCCTTTGATAATTGCGACATTAGTTTTACAAGTAGCATTGACGATTTACGACAGGCCAATTTTTATATTATTGCTGTACCAACACCTGTTGATGCCCATAATGTTCCTGATCTTACACCCGTATTAAGGGCGTCGGAAACCATTGGTAAGGTGGTTAAAAAAGGAGATTATGTGGTTTTTGAATCTACCGTTTATCCAGGATGTACCGAAGAAGATTGCCTACCTGTAATAGAAAAAATATCTGGTCTTAAGGCCGGGTTAGATTTTAAATATGGCTACTCCCCTGAGCGCATTAATCCAGGTGATAAAGTACATACTTTAGAAAATGTAATTAAGGTGGTTTCGGGCTCTGACGCACAGGCGCTTGATGAAATTGCACAGGTTTATGAATTAGTAGTGACAGCCGGTGTCCATAGGGCCTCTTCTGTAAAAGTAGCCGAGGCAGCAAAGATTATTGAAAATACGCAGCGCGACTTGAACATTGCCTTGATGAATGAATTGTCTGTTATTTTTGATAAGATGGGCATAAATACCTATGAAGTCTTAGAGGCTGCTGGTACCAAATGGAATTTCCTTAAATTCTATCCCGGTCTTGTTGGTGGCCATTGTATCGGTGTCGATCCTTACTATCTGACCTATAAATCGGCCCAGCTGGGTTATAACGCTCGCGTTATCTTATCGGGTCGTACGATAAACGATGAAATGGCAGCCTATGTAGCCAAAAAAACGGTTCAATCCATCATAAAATCAGGTGCCAATATCGCAGAATCGAAAGTATTGGTGATGGGATGTACTTTTAAAGAAAATGTATCTGATATCCGTAACTCGAAGGTTGCCGATGTGATTAAAGAGTTACAAGCCTATAATGTTACAGTTCATGTTACGGATACACATGCCGATAGTGCTGAATTGCAGCATGAATATGGTTTTGGTTTAGAAACTGAATTGTCTAATGATTATGATGCCGTTATTGTTGCCGTTAACCACGACGCCTATTCGCAACATGATGAAGCGTATTTTAAGTCGATTAGCAAAGCAAACGCTTTGATTGTAGATTTAAAGGGCGTTTTTAGAGGAAAAATCACACAATTAAAATACTGGAGTCTTTAATAATGTCCCTTTTTCATACACAAGATATTAGTCAAAAATCTTTTTTGATAACTGGTGGAGCAGGTTTTATCGGTTCGCATATTGTCGATTATTTATTGACCAATGGAGCCCAAAAAGTACGTGTTCTAGATAATTTGTCAACAGGCTTACAGTCTAATGTCGATTTGTTTGCACAACATCCTCATTACGAATTTGTATTGGGTGACATTCGCGATGCTGCAACGTGCCAACTTGCCTGTGTGGGTATGGATTATGTAAGTCACCAAGCAGCATTGGGGTCTGTGCCCCGATCGGTCAAAGATCCCGTGTCCAGTAATGAGGTGAATGTAACAGGCTTTTTAAATATGCTTACTGCGGCTAAGGATGCTGCTGTCAAGACTTTTGTGTTTGCTTCGTCTTCTGCTGTATATGGAGATGAACCTCATTTACCCAAAGTAGAGGAGCGCATTGGTAATCCACTCTCTCCCTATGCGGTTACCAAAAAAACAAATGAATTGTACGCTGATGTTTTTTCTAAACTTTATGGCATGAACATCATCGGTTTTCGATATTTCAATGTTTTTGGTGAACGCCAAGACCCTAATGGTCCTTATGCTGCTGTAATGCCCTTATTTGTAAGTGGTATCATCAACAATACGCATGTATTTATTAATGGGGATGGTGAACAAACGCGCGATTTTACCTATGTAGATAATGCTGTGCAGGCCAATATACGTGGGATGTTGAGTGAGCATCCCGCCTCATTCGGGCAGGTATATAACATTGCCGTGGGCGAAAAATTTTCTGTAAATTTTTTATATAAAGCCATCCGCGAATTGTTACAGATACCACATGAAGCTACCTATCGACAAGAGCGAGAAGGAGACATTCGGAATTCGCTCGCCGATATTTCAAAAGCAAAAAGACTGCTGGGATATAATCCTCAATATCGTTTTGAGGATGGCTTGAAACGAACAGTTGATTATTTTAAGAACATGTACACGAATAAAAATAACTAGATGAAAGCCCTTGTGCAGCGCGTATCTGAGGCGAGTGTTACCATTGATGGGCTCATCCACAGCCGCATCAGCAAAGGATTGGTTGTGTTGTTGGGGATCGATATCAAGGACAGCACTGAAGATGCCGATTGGCTTTGTCAAAAGCTTATTGGATTGCGCATATTTAGCGATGAAAACGGCTTGATGAACCAATCTATAATGGATATACAAGGCGAGCTTTTATTAGTGAGTCAGTTTACCTTAATCGCTTCTTATAAAAAGGGGAATCGACCTTCTTTTATCCATGCTGCTCGACCTGAGCAAGCCATTCCTCTATACCAATATTGTATTGAACAATTGACTGCTTTGTTGGGTAAGCCCATAGCAACAGGCGTTTTTGGGGCAGATATGCAAGTTGCTTTGGTAAATGACGGACCAGTAACTTTACTTTTAGACACGCACAATAAAGAATAAATGCTAGACGATATACATTTTATGAAAGAGGCTTTGCGCTTGGCACAAGCCGCATTTGATGCCGGAGAGGTACCGGTGGGTGCTGTGGTAGTATGGGATGAAAAAATAATAGGCCGTGGTAGCAACCAAGTGGAGCAATTAGCCGACAGTACGGCACATGCCGAAATGATTGCCATCACAGCCGCATGTAATACCATTGGCGCAAAATATTTAATGGAAGCCACATTATATGTCACGCTCGAGCCTTGCTTGATGTGCGCTGGTGCCATGTATTGGAGCAAAGTCGGTAGGGTTGTTTTTGGGGCATCTGATGTAAAAAATGGGTATAAAAGAATCGCGGGTACCCAAAATCCATTTCATCCTAAAGCCTCCATTTCTTATGGCATTATGGAGCAAGAATGTGCGCAATTGATGAAAGATTTTTTTGCTCAAAGACGATAAGTTTAAACTGAACATTGAAAACGGAAATTTGAACATGCCGTTCTCGAGCACAGCATGTTTTTTATTCCGTCGGCTTTCATTAGTGCTTCTTCTTCGTTGCGTCGCAGCTTCATGGTCAGGAATTTTCTTTGGACTTGTATTCTTGCGATTGCTTTATGGGTTCTCTTTTTTTCGAATAAAAAAGGACGAGGTCCACTTTTCAGGATCTTAGCAAAGCACATCCTGAACTGTAAATGACGCAGATTGGCGATCCGCATATAAAACCCAAAAAAAGATAATAGCTGAATCTGCGCCAGATAGAGGCGACACCTGGCACATCCCGCTTATTGCGGGGGAGTAGAGCCGAAAGCTGGAGACACAAAGCCCAATATGGAGGTGCTGCTGAGCGCCCCAAGCAAAAAATAAAAAAAATCCCGCTCTATAATTGGAGCGGGATTTTTAATTTATTTTCTTTCGATAACATAGAGGTCTTCGTTGTCCTTTTTCATCCGGTATTTCTCACGGGCAAATTGCTCTAAGCGTTGGGGGTCGCTTTGCAAGCGCTTTAGGTCTTCCTCCATCTCTTCTGTTTGCGCAGTTAAAAAATGGATGTGATCTTTGGTGTCTTGCAATTGCTTTTTGGTTTCTTGTTGTGTCATCCAATCGTTTTGGTCGAAGAAGGTCATCCATACCAAAAAGGCTATTGCTGTAAGACTAAACTTGTTGAATAATAAACCGAAGACTTTTTTCATAAAATGATTCTATTGTTTACCCAGACCCCTCAGGAGGGGAAAGAGTCGATTGTTATTTGCCGAATTTCAATTTTTTACCAGGATAATAAGCACTAGCGCCCAATTCTTCCTCAATACGGAGCAATTGGTTGTACTTGGCCATACGGTCGCTGCGCGAAGCCGAACCGGTTTTGATTTGGCCGCAATTCAAGGCCACAGCAAGGTCTGCAATCGTATAATCTTCTGTCTCACCGCTACGATGGCTCATAATCGTATTGTAGCCAGCATATTGGGCCATAGATACGGCGTCTATCGTTTCGGATAAAGTGCCAATTTGGTTTACTTTTACCAAAAGGCCATTGGCAATATGCTCTGTAATTCCTTTTTCAAGACGTTGTACATTAGTGACAAATAAATCGTCACCAACCAATTGTACTTTGTTACCCAGCGCATCTGTCAAGGCTTTCCAACCTTTCCAATCATCTTCGTCCATGCCATCTTCAATACTCACAATCGGGTATTTCTTGCACCATTTTACCCAATAGGCCACTAATTCTTCGCTGCTCATCTTCGCGCCGCCTGATTTATGGAAATGGTATTTTTTTGCTTTTGCATCCCATAATTCACTAATCGCTGCATCCATAGCAATGCCCACTTGTTCACCTGGTTTGTAGCCCGCTTTTTCGATGGCTTTCAATACTGTTTCAATGGCCTCTTCATTACTTTTAATATCCGGTGCAAAACCACCTTCATCCCCTACATTGGTCGAATAGCCTTTTTCTTTCAGTACATTTTTTAAAGAGTGGAAAATTTCTACGCCCCAACGCAATCCTTCACTGAATGAAGATGCGCCAGTGGGTACAACCATAAATTCTTGGAAGTCGATTTTGTTATCGGCATGTGCACCACCATTCAAGATGTTCATCATGGGCACTGGCAAGGTTTTGGCATTGGCGCCACCTACATAACGATACAAGGGAAGACCGGTAGTTTGGGCAGCCGCTTTTGCTGCAGCCATACTCACCGCCAATGTTGCATTGGCACCCATTTTGGATTTATTGGCTGTTCCGTCAATTTCGAGCATCAACTCATCAATCTCTCTTTGGTTGGTTACCTCAATGCCGTAGAGTTCTTCTGCTAATTTATCGTTGATATTGTTGACCGCTTTCAACACCCCTTTACCTAAATATTTTTTCTTATCGCCATCACGCAATTCTACTGCTTCGTGTTTGCCGGTAGAAGCACCAGAGGGCACTGCAGCACGGCCCATTGAGCCATCACTAGTATGTAAGTCAACTTCTACTGTAGGATTGCCACGTGAATCTAATATTTGACGGGCGTGAATGTTGGTTATAAAACTCATAAAAGAATGCTGTTTTTAAATTTGTGCGAAATTAATAATTATAAGCGAGTTATAATAATATAAGTCATCAGATCAATCGTTAAAATGATCAGCATGTAGAAGGCTTGTAGCATTTCGAAGAAATCGAAAAAAGCAAAGCGATTCAACAATTGCTACATCCCGGCTATCACCGAAATCTCTACTTGTACTCCTTTGGGTAAACCAGATACTTGCACTGTTTCCCTTGCTGGAAAATTATCGCTAAAGTAGCGTGCATATACTTCGTTAACGGTTGCGAATTTGCCCATGTCCATCAAAAAAATAGAGCTCTTAATGATGTTTGAAAAGTCCATCCCTGCTTCGTTTAGGATGGCTTTAATGTTTTCCATCACTTTTTCTGTTTCAATAGCAATATCACCCACAAAGAGGCTGCCATCATTGGGGTCAAGGGCTATTTGTCCGGATACGAATAGCATATTGCCATATTGTACCGCTTGGTTGTATGGGCCTATTGGCGCAGGAGCCTTGTCTGTGCGAATTATTTTCTTTTCCATAACGCAAATGTAAGCGCTAAGCCTAACTTTGCACAGCTTTATGGAACAGATTTTATTGATAGATACCTCGGCTCAAAAATGCAGTGTTGGGCTTGTGCGCGATGGCGTTTTACTATTTGCTCTATCGCATGACGACCAAAAAAATCAAGCGGCCGTAATCAACAGCTTAATAGAGCAGTTGTGCGCGCAGGCCCAAGTGCAGTTGGCTCATTTGAGCGCCATCGCCGTTTGTTCAGGTCCTGGTTCTTACACAGGATTGCGCATAGGAATGGCTGCAGCAAAGGGTTTGGCATTTGCATTAGCAAAGCCTATAATTAGCCATCACAAACTTGAATTGCTTGCCTTTCAAAGCATCCATACTAAGGACAATTATTGGTTTTATGCCAGCTTAATTAGCGCTCGAGAAGGGGAATTCTTTATTGCTATTTATGATGCTGATATGCAAATTGTACATCAACCGATACATGCTAATACCGAAGCTGTAAGGGACTTACTACACAAATTACCAGCCCATCCCATGTGCATCGTTGGTGATGCCATGGCTCAACAAACATTTGGCGATAAGGTCCATTTAATGTCAGAAATAGACTTTGAACATTGGGCATCTTGGGCTACACACAGTATGGCCAAGCAAGATTTTGCCGATTTGGCTACTGCAGTGCCTTTTTATATGAAGGAGGTCTTTATTTATGCCCCTCGCGAGCGTGGTGAACCTATTTAATCCACTGCTAAAAAATATTTTTTCAGT
>JAXITL010000042.1:0-17274 GCA_034680125.1 Chitinophagaceae bacterium | reverse complement strand
ATATTGCCTGCTGTAGCTTTGCCCATAATGGTAAAATAGCCCCCCACCAAAATAGTACTAAGCATACTTAGTCCAATAAACAAATTCATGGCCGGAAAATAAATAGCCTCCGTGCGCGCAAGGTTTATAGTGCTCTGCTTATAAGCCTCGGAATTATGAATAAAATGCCGCAAGATATTCTCCTCTTGCACAAAAGATTTAATGACCCTAATGCCCGAAAAGGCTTCCTGAGCAGTTGTCGTTAAATGGGACAATTGCTCTTGAATTTTTGAGCTTTTTTTATAAATAAGTTTGTTGACATAATAAATGGAAAAACCCAAAATAGGAAGTGGCACAATAACACAAACGGTAAGCAAAGGATTAACGCGCAGCATTCCCCATACACACATGACCGTGAGCACCACCAAATTAACTGTATACATAATCGCTGGCCCCGTAAACATCCTTACCCTTCCTACATCTTCAGACAAGCGATTCATCAAATCGCCTGTAGCATTTATCTTAAAAAAATGCGCATCCAATTGTTGATAGTGATTATAAATTTCCGCTTTTTGGTCGTACTCAATATGTCGCGACATTACAATGATTGTTTGCCGCATAAAGAACATAAAAATGCCTCTTAGCAAGGCTAGAACCAACAACAACAATCCATACCAAAACACTTGGGTAAATATATAATGCTGCATATCGCCCTTAAGGCTGGTATTGGAGAGCAGCTGATAATTCTGAATTTCTTGTTGCACAGAATCAATAACCGTCCGGATGACTGTAGGCGGAATGACGGCAAATAAATTGGAAATAGCCACGAAGAAAACACCCGAAATGAGTCGCCATTTGTGCTTGACAAAATATTTATGGATAGAGGCGAGTTTCTTCATATTAAGGAAGCAAATGTACTGCGAAATGCTCGTGAAATACGGAAAGCATTAGGCAAAAAAAGAAGCACCAATCGATTAGGAATATTGGTGCTTCTTTGAAATGCGGAAATGATATAATTATTATTTTGTTGGCGCTGGGCTTTCTGCTTTTTCTTCAGCTTTTTTATCTTTTTTGCAGCAGCCTTTACCTTTTGCGCAAGCTTCTTTTTTCTCTTTTGAACAAGACTCTTTTTTGCCTTTACAGCATTTGCCATCATAAGCAAAAGAAGAACCTGCAACGACAAGTGCAGCAAGGAATAACGTTACTTTTTTCATTGTGTTATATTTTTGATGTTTAAGAATAATCAAATTTATGGCATTTTAGCCAAAACCGTTACGCCTCCTTCTACTTTTTGCCCAATTTTCACATCTATGGCAGTGCCTATTGGGAAATAGATGTCCACTCTTGAGCCAAAACGAATAAAACCAAATTCCTCATTCTGTTTGATTGGCTGACCCTCTTTTACATAATAGCAAATACGACGGGCTAGAGCACCGGCAATCTGGCGCATCAACAAAGTCGTTTGCTCATTCCCTACCACTACCGTAGTTCTTTCATTTTCTGTAGAAGACTTAGGATGCCATGCCACTAAGTATTTGCCGGGATGATACTTCATGTATTTTATTTCGCCTTTGATTGGACTGCGATTAACATGCACATTCAAGGGGCTCATAAATATAGATACCTGCAGACGCTTGTCTTTAAAATATTCTGTTTCTGTTGTTTCTTCAATCACCACCACCTTGCCGTCTGCTGGAGCGATTACTAAGTTTGCTCCTTGCGTCATTACCCTATTAGGAATGCGGAAAAACCATACAATCCACAGCCATAGCAAGAAGAACACCAACTGAATAGGCCAATAGACCCACAAAATGTCCATAAAAAAATGTTGGTTTAGCCAGGCAATAAGGGCAAATAAAACAGTAGCTATGGTGATGTATTTATAGCCTTCTCTGTGAATTGTCATAAACGATTATTTATTTTGGATTGCGAAGATAATTTAAAAAACATGGATACTGAGGGGCCCCATAAAAAGGTAGCTATAGGCAAAAGCAAATGGCGTGGCTACTAAGAGAGAGTCAAATCGATCTAAGGCGCCACCATGGCCGGGCATAAAACTTCCCGAATCTTTTACCGCTGCCAAACGTTTCAATTTACTTTCGAACAAATCGCCCAAAGTGCCTGCAAGCGACGCGCAAAGCGAAAGCGCCATCCAATCCTGCATTGTGTAGTATGGACTATAAAAGCCCCATATGGCGGCTGCAAGCAGCGTTAATATCCCGCCGCCAATAGTGCCTTCCCATGTTTTATTAGGTGATATTTTTGAGAAGGGTGTTTTGCCTATAAAAGACCCAACGATGTAGGCCATCGTATCGTTTATCCAAATGAGTACAATTAATCCAAGAGGCAAAAGCAAACTTTTTTCGCGCATCAGCATCAACATGGCAATGGGTAAAGAAATATATAAAATGCCCCCAAAAGACTGGAAAGCCTTATTGATACTACTCCTTTCACTTAAGCCTTCCCTTAAAAGGATTAAAACAGGGATAAATAATAGTAGTGCAAATGCCGCTTTATTTATATCCAAAATATTCGCCATCAACAACAATGCTGCCATGCCCAATAGTTGAACAGTTGCCTGTAGCAATACTGAATACTGTTCGCTCGGATTGATTTTTGACAGCAAAAAAAAGTATTCCTTAATACTCAAAAATTGTATCAAGAGCAAAAGAGCAAAAAAGAAAATAGGCTGCCCCAAAAGCCCTATGAGCATTAGAATGGCAAAAACAAGGGCTGTGCCTGTACGGGTAAAAAAGGTATTCCAATTCACAGAAAATAATGTTGATTAATGGGTTAATCTTTCTCCTCTAAAGTCATCATTCCAGTCGGATGGCAAGGGTGTTGCATTTTTGCGAAGTAAAAAAAAGATCAATAAAAATCCTGAAAGCGCAAAGAGCAGGAAAAGCCAGGGAAGTCCTTCTGCTTCACCTAGCTCTTTAGAAACAATGCCTTTGTTGCTTAAAAACAACAATACAATTGCCATAGCGTTGTTTAAAAAATGGGCCACAATGCTGGGCCACAAAGATCCGCTGAAATAATAAATATATCCCAGCAAAACGCCCGCTAGCATAATAGGCAAAAAATTATACACCGTGCCATGCGCCAAGCCAAATATGGCTGCTGAAAAAAGAATGGCAAAATGAAAATTTCGTGTGTTGTTGTAAGCAAATCTCATGACGATTCCTCTAAAAAGGAATTCCTCGCCCAAGGCTGGAAGAACTGCAAAAACCAACAAATACAGCAACAAACTCCCGATAGAGGTTCCACTCATCAAGGCTTTCATCATCTTCTGTTGGTCCTCAAAATTTGACTTAGCTCCAGCACCAAAATCAATCAATTGCATCCATTCGCCTATTTGTGCAAACAGGGGCACCACAAAAACCATTAGGGGAAGTACCCAAATCAAAAATCGGGCATCACGTACTTTTTGTAGCCCCAAGTATTCTGTTGGTTTTGGATGACAGAGATAAGCAAACAACAAAGCACTCAATAAGAAGGTAAACAAACTAGTAATCCCTTGCAAAAATTGTGTAGCTGCGATTAAACGGCTACTGCTATTGGGCCCCACACCGCCAATAGCCTCCATCGTAACACCATAAATTTTGTTGATGCCAAAATTGGCTATTACAAAGGAGAATGATGCTAAAGTAAAAATCAACAGCATCAACAAAATCGTTTGTAAAAACTTGGGGTAATGTCGCCAATAGCGCATATGCTTGCCAGTATTATTGAGCGGCAAAGTTAATCACAATTGTAGGGATTATTGGATTTTTTAGAAAGCACAAAGCCCCGAGCATTCTTTTGCTCGGGGCTTTGCTTGCGAAACAGGCGTTCAGTAAGTAAATAAAACACGCGTGAGCACCTCATTGACATATTGTGTGGGCCAATGGCTTCGCAGGTAATCTTCTCGATTAAGCTAATGTATTCAAAACAGCTTGTATGGCGTCAAAATCAGGGATTTTTCCAGCATCTTCCAACACTTCGCAATAGCGCACAACACCTTCTTTGTCGATTACAAAAGCCGAACGCTTAGAAACACCTTTCATTCCGAAAGCAAACGTTTCATAGATCGTTTCGAAGGCTGTAGAAGCCTCTTTATTAAAATCACTCAGCAAAGGGAAATTAATATTTTGCTCTTCTTTGAATTTACCTAAGCTAAATAGGGAATCAACCGAAACACCCAAGATGTCGGCACTCAAAGACGCATAGCTGCTGATATTATCGCGCAAACCACAAAGCTCAACCGTACAAACACTGGTAAAGGCTAATGGGAAAAATACCAAAACGACATTTCTACCCTTGAATGAGCTTAGGCTAACTTCGTTTTTATCGGTATCAAAAAGTGTAAAATCGGGGGCGTTTTGCCCAATTGCTATGGCCATAATTTTTTCTTGATTTTAGACAAATGTAACTATTGCTGTCAAAACGGTTGAATTATCCAATAATGTATGAAAAAATGACGCTATAAGCTAAAACTATAGCTGTCAAAATACGAAGTACTTCTGCTAAATTGTCCGACAAAAGGCCTTTGGCACAAATTGTGCTACTATGATCTGTACATACTTCATTCAAATCTCTTTAATAAAATACAATTAACTATGGCAAAAAAGACAACTGCACCATCAGGCGTAAGCGTAACTCCGCTTCACGACCGTGTAATCGTAAAGGCTGATGCCGCAGAACAAAAAACTGCTGGAGGCATCATTATCCCCGATACTGCAAAAGAAAAACCACAACGTGGCACTGTAGTAGCTGCTGGTCCGGGCAAAAAAGACGAACCAACTACTGTAGCTGTTGGCGATGTAGTATTGTATGGCAAATATGCTGGAACCGAAATCAATATCGAAGGCACTGACTATTTGATTATGCGTGAAAGCGATATCCTTGCTATCATCTAATTGTAGATAATTAGGCAACCAAAGTTAAATGGTCAAATATTAAGAAATATTCAAATCAACCATTTTCAAATTTTCAAATCCTCAAATTTTCAAATCAAATAATTATGGCAAAACAATTGTTTTTCAATATTGAAGCCCGCAACAAAATGAAGAAAGGTGTTGATATCCTTGCTGATGCGGTAAAAGTAACCCTTGGCCCAAAAGGCCGTAATGTGGTAATCGAGAAAAAATTTGGTGCACCGGCTATCACTAAAGATGGCGTGAGTGTTGCTAAAGAAATCGAACTAGAAGACGCTATCGAAAATATGGGCGCTCAAATGGTCAAAGAAGTAGCATCTAAAACTGCTGATATGGCGGGTGATGGTACAACTACAGCTACCGTTTTGGCTCAGTCTATTATTTCTGAAGGTCTTAAAAACGTTGCCGCTGGCGCTAATCCTATGGATTTGAAACGCGGTATCGACAAAGCGGTAATTGCAGTAGTAGAAGACTTGCGCAAGCAAAGCACTACGGTGGGCAAAGACAACAAAAAAATCGAACAAGTTGCTACTATCTCTGCCAACAACGATAGCAATATCGGCAAGTTGATTGCACAAGCAATGGCTAAAGTAGGTAACGAAGGTGTTATCACTGTTGAAGAAGCAAAAGGTACCGAAACCACTGTGGATATTGTAGAAGGTATGCAATTCGATCGCGGTTATTTGAGCCCTTACTTTGTAACCAATACAGAGAAAATGCAAATCGAGTTCGCTAATCCATATATCTTGATTTGCGAAAAGAAAATCAGCACTTTACAAGACATCTTGCCGATTCTTGAAGCTACAATGAAAGCCGGTCGTCCTTTGTTGATTATCGCTGAAGATGTAGAAGGCGAAGCATTGACTACTTTGGTAGTCAACAAATTGCGTGGTTCATTAAAAATTGGTGCTGTAAAAGCTCCAGGTTTTGGCGACCGTCGTAAAGAAATGTTGCAAGACATCGCAGCATTGACTGGTGGTACCGTGATCAGCGAAGAACAAGGTATCCAATTGAGCTCTGCTACTTTAGAGTTCTTGGGTCAGGCCGAAAGCGTAAGCATCGACAAAGACAACACAACGGTAGTAGGTGGTAAAGGTAAAAAAGCCAATATCGTTGCTCGTGTAAACCAAATCAAATCTCAAATCGAAACCACTACTTCAGACTACGACCGCGAGAAATTGCAAGAGCGTTTGGCTAAATTAGCTGGTGGTGTAGCCGTATTGTATGTAGGTGCTGCAACAGAGATGGAAATGAAAGAAAAGAAAGACCGCGTTGACGACGCTCTTCATGCTACACGCGCTGCGGTAGAAGAAGGTATCGTAGCAGGTGGTGGTATCGCTTTCATCCGCGCTATCGAAAGCATTGCTAAAATGAAAGGCAGCAACAACGACGAAGCAACAGGTATCGCTATCGTGCGTCGTGCACTTGAAGAGCCCTTGCGCCAAATCGTTGCCAACGCTGGTATCGAAGGTAGCATCGTGGTACAAAAAGTAAAAGAAGGTAAAGATGATTTCGGTTTCAACGCTCGTACAGAAGTGTACGAAAAAATGTTGGCTGCCGGTGTGATCGACCCTACTAAAGTAAGCCGCGTAGCCTTAGAAAACGCTGCTTCTATTGCGGGCATGTTGCTCACTACTGAGTGTGTCATTGCCGACAAGCCAGAACCAAAATCTGCAGGCGCCCCAGCGGGTATGCCAGGCGGAATGGATATGGGATACTAATAATGTTGAATGATTAATGTTCAATGATTAATGAGGGGTTAATGGGTTTCGGCCGATTAACCCCTTTTTTTATTTTTATGAGATCTGCTGATTCTTTTCGTATAACATCCGTTGAGCCTGCCCTGAGGAATCGAAGGGTCGCCTGTCCGAACGGATTCATCCGGGCGGGCAGCGTCAGGCTTATCATTTCTTTGGGCTTTGCTTAGGGCACATTTTATCGAATTATAAATCCGATTTATCTATACTTCGGGATGCCCTACGGAACATCCCGAAGAGTAGATGAAATGTGGGCAGACAAGAAATGTGTACATTTGATGAAATTGACATCTAATGGGTATTAAACAACTAGTGGTATGGACAGCAACATTAGGCCTACTATTCTTATGGGGTTGTAAGAAAAAAAATCCTGAAGCAATAGATAGCCCGGCCCAACCAAGCATTACCATTACCAATCCAATCAAAAACAGCCAAATGCTTGAAGATTCATTTTTGAAGATCCAAGTAAGCCATTTGGATGCAGCAAAAAAAATAAAGAAACTGGTGTTCTATTTTGACCAAAAGTATATTGGTTCGGACATTTATCCTCCCTTTGAATTTGTACAATCCAATATTTCTATTGCTCCAGGCATGCATTATGTGCATGTTGAGGCTCTTGATGAAAACAATGCCATTCTTTGTATTGATAGTACCGCTTTCAAATCCTACGAGATTCGATCAAAGTATTTTGGCAATTTCAATTTTAAAATTCATGAAACATCTCGTGGAGGTGTAACGCCTAAAATAGACACCCTTTATGAATATCAAGGGGTGATAAAAGAGTTTGAATACACAGACTATAATTATAATTATTTCTGGAAAAAATGGACAAATACTTATCACAAAAGATTACTGACCATTTACTTTTCAAAAAACACAAACATAATCAGTGAGGTAAAGGAAAATGGCAAAATAGACGAAAACATGCCAACCCATAAATATCAAATAGGGCAATTTTCAGATGAAAATAATCTTTATTTCGAAATAGGCAGTGGAGGCCTTGGTGGTGGTTATGACTATGAGGTTATTGGATATAGGCTTTAAATTTCTCCGCAGTTTTTTTGAGAAAAACAAAAAACGCCGCTCCATTCCGGAGCAGCGTTTTGATTTCTTGCATTTAAATATGATTATACAGCAAAACTTTCGCCGCATCCACAGCTTCTGCTTGCATTAGGATTGATGAAGTGAAAACCTTTGCCATTGAGCCCATCCGTAAAATCGAGCACAGTGTCGCAGAGATACAAATAGCTTTTTAAATCGGTTACCAATTTGATGCCATTGTCTTCAAAGACTTGGTCTTTGGGTTGCATTTCGTTATCAAAGTCTAGCTTGTATGATAAACCCGAGCAACCACCACCTACTACACCGACGCGCAAAAAGTATTCATCTGAAAGATTACTTTCTGCTATCAGCTGTAACACTTTTTCTCTCGCCTTCTCGCTAATCGTTATAGCGCCTACTTCTATTGCCATTATAGTTGAATAATATTAAAAAATTAATGCGCTTTTTCTTCAACCAATTCAGGCAAACCATTCTTGACACGGTAGTCGTTAATGGCCGACTTAATAGCATCTTCTGCCAAAACCGAACAGTGAATTTTCACCGGTGGCAAGTTCAACTCTTCAACGATATCCATGTTATCAATTGCAACCGCTTCATCAATCGTTTTCCCTTTTAACCATTCTGTAGCTAATGATGAAGACGCAATAGCAGAGCCACATCCAAAAGTTTTGAACTTTGCATCTTTGATGATACCCGTTACTTCATCCACTTCTATTTGAAGGCGCATTACGTCACCACATTCTGGAGCACCTACTAAACCGGTACCCACATTTTTGTTTGCTTTATCCAAAGTTCCTACGTTCTTCGGATTGCTATAATGATCGATTACTTTTTCTGAATATGCCATTTCTTAATGATTTAATGATTTGAAAATTTGATGATTTGAAAATGGTGGTATTCTTTAATTTTAGCCGATTTGAAACCCATTTTCAAATTGTCAAATCGGTACATTTTCAAATTAATTAGTGGTGCGCCCATTCTATTTTGTCCATATCAATTCCTTCTTTGAACATTTCCCATAGCGGGCTCATTTCACGAAGTTTCAAAACCGTTTCGGTAATGGCTTTGATGGTATAATCAATCTCCACATCAGTGGTAAAACGACCTAGACCAAAACGCAATGAACTATGTGCCAAATCGTCGCCAAGGCCAAGTGATTTCAAAACATAAGAAGGCTCTAAAGAAGCAGAAGTACAAGCAGAACCACTAGATAAAGCGATTTGTTTATTAAAGCCCATCAACAATCCTTCGCCTTCTACGTACTTAAAAGAAATATTGGCAACGTGTGGCAAACGATGTTGCACATTTCCATTTACATAAGACTCGTCAATCTGCGTTAACGCGGATTCCAAACGGTCGCGCATAATACTTAATCGAACAGCTTCTGCATCCATTTCAAGACGGCAGATTTCGCAAGCTTTACCAATTCCTACAATGCCTGGAACATTCAAAGTACCACTGCGCATGCCGCGTTCGTGGCCACCGCCATCCATTTGGGCGGTTACTTTTACACGTGGGTTTTTACGACGAACGTATAAAACACCTACGCCTTTTGGACCATACATTTTATGACCACTAAAAGACATCAAATCGATACCATCAGCCATCACATCCACAGGTATTTTACCCACCGCTTGGGTGCCATCAGTAAAGAAAAGTGCACCATGCTTTTTGGCAATAGCAGCAATCTCTTTAATCGGTTGTACCACACCAATTTCATTGTTACCATACATGATGGTGATGAGAATGGTTTGTGGCGTAATTGCTTTTTCTAGCTCGGCCAAATCGATCAAACCGTCAGGCTGTACTTGGAGGTAGGTAACCGACCCTCCCATTTTTTCTACATGCTTACACGTATCCAATACCGCTTTGTGCTCAGTAGTGCAGGTGATGATGTGGTTGCCTTTGCTGGCATACATTTCAAAAACACCTTTGATAGCTAAGTTGTTGGCTTCTGTTGCACCCGAAGTAAAAATAACTTCTTTGGGGTCGCAATTAATGAGCTTTGCTACTTGTTCCCGCGCATAATCAACGGCCTCTTCGGCCACCCATCCAAAAGAGTGATTGCGGCTGGCTGCGTTACCAAATTTCTCTACGAAATAAGGAAGCATCGCATCCAATACGCGCTGATCCATAGGCGTTGTGGCATTATTGTCTAAATATATTGGGAATTTAAGTTCCATTTTTTGTACTTCTTGTTTAATTTTTGTTCAGCAAAGATAGAGCATTGGGGCTAATTTGTTAAACAAAACGCCATTTCATAATACTATAAGCCTATTCTAAAAACCTATTACTTTTGCTGTTATGATACGTATCGAACATATTGGCATTGCTGTCGAAAACATGAAAGAGTCTATTGAGCTTTATGAGCAATTGCTCAACACGCCTTGTTATAAAAGAGAATCCGTAGCCAGCGAATCTGTGGAAACCGCTTTTTTTAAAGTGGGGGAATCAAAAATCGAGCTACTGGAAGCCTCTGACCCCAATAGCGCTATTGCAAAATTTATTGCCAAAAAAGGGCAAGGCATTCATCATATTGCCTATGAAGTGGAAAATATCCAAGCGGAAATGAAGCGCTTAGAAGCTTTGGGATTTGAATTACTCAACAAAGAACCCAAACGCGGTGCCGATAATAAACTAGTTTGCTTTCTTCATCCCAAAACGAGTGGCGGGGTATTGGTGGAATTGTGTCAAGAGATTGTGTAGGATAAAAATAGCTACAAGATTTTCGATGCTCGGCGTAGAATAACAAGGTTGAGCCCAACAAGAATTCTTGCGCAGCTCAGCATTAAAGCTGGGGGCTAGCCAAAACAACAGCCCATCATTACTAAATTATTTTTCTACCTTTGGTTCAGTGAAAAAGTTGTTCTCTTTATCTTTTTTGACCATTTATTTATTTTCGACAACTCAGTTTTGTGAATTGTTGAAGATGCCCATACTCATTGAGCATTACCAAGAACATAAACAAGAAAACCAATCGCTTTCTTTATTGGGCTTTTTGGAAATGCACTACGCCCATGACAGTCCCAAAGATGCCGATTACGATAAGGATATGAAATTACCCTTTAAGTCTTGCAGCCCATCGAGCATCAGCACCATATCTTTTTTCACACCTTTTCCAGAGTTCAAACACCAGACAGCCTTAATCTATTGCGAATGCGAACAGCATCAATTTTTTGATTATTCGTTTTCCTACTCCTCTTCATTTCTTTCAACGATTTGGCAACCACCAAGGGCTTGTTAATTATTTTTATTGAAGGCCTATTGGGCTTGTAAACATATTGTTTGCAGGCATTTCGGCTGTATTCATTGTTTAAAAAATAATTTGATCACGCTCTAATTATGCTTAATAAAATCATCGAGTTTTCCGTTCGGAACAAACTCATAGTAGGACTATTTGTACTAGCACTTATTGGCTATGGCATTTTTCAAGTCAGCAGATTACCCATAGATGCTGTACCTGATATCACTAATAATCAAGTGCAAGTCATCACTATTGCGCCCTCATTTGGCGCAACAGATATTGAACGATTAGTCACCTTTCCGATAGAGCAAGCCAATAGCAATATTTCCGGCATGACAGAGATCAGAAGCTTTTCTCGCTTTGGCCTTTCGCTTGTTACCATCGTTTTCGACGATGAAACTGATGTATACTGGGCTCGGCAACAAGTGGCCGAAAGGCTGCAACAAGTGCAAAGCCAAATACCGGCAAGCATTGGGACTCCTGAGCTTGGCCCTGTTACCACTGGGCTTGGCGAAATATACCAATACGTAGTAAAGCCTAAAAAAGGATATGCACAAAAGTATGATGCCATCGAGCTGCGCAGTATTCAAGATTGGATTGTTAGACGACAATTGTTGGGCGTTGAAGGGGTAGCCGAAGTGAGCAGCTTTGGTGGCAAGCTAAAGCAATATGAAATTGCCATCAACCCCAATAAACTAAACGCCTATGGCATCAGTATTAATGATGTTTTTACAGCTGTAGAAAGCAACAACCAAAACACGGGTGGCGCCTATATCGAAAAGGGGCCTACCGTTTTGTATATCCGTAGCGAAGGTTTGATTGGCAACATCAGCGATATTGAAAACATTGCTATTGCAACCAAAAACAACGCAACACCCTTATTTATCCGTGATGTGGCAGAAGTGAAGATTGGCTATGCAACACGCTATGGAGCTATGTGCTACAACGACGAGGGCGAAGTGAGTGGTGCTGTGGTTATGATGCTCAAGGGAGCCAACAGTAGCGATGTCATCAAAAATGTAAAAGAGCGCATTGCACAAATTCAAAAATCTTTACCCGAGGGCGTAGAGATAGAGCCTTTTTTAGACCGAACCAAAATGGTGAACAATGCCATTGGCACGGTAGAGAAAAATCTACTAGAAGGGGCACTTATCGTTGTATTTGTACTCGTGCTGTTCTTAGGCAATTTTAGAGCAGGATTATTGGTAGCCTCTGTCATCCCATTGGCAATGCTGTTTGCCATCATTATGATGAATGTATTTGGCGTGAGTGGCAACTTGATGAGCTTAGGCGCTTTAGATTTTGGATTAATTGTAGATGGAGCGGTCATTATTGTAGAAGCCGTAATGCACCAATTAGCCCAACACAAAAAGCATCATCAAGCACATATACTAAGTAAGCAACAAATGGATGTGGAGGTGACGAGTGCGGCTAGCAAGATGATGAATAGCGCAGTGTTTGGGCAAATTATTATTCTAATTGTTTACCTACCCATTTTTACTTTGCAAGGCATAGAGGGAAAAATGTTTAAGCCCATGGCACAAACGGTGGCCTTTGCATTACTAGGCGCATTTATTCTATCCCTTACCTATATCCCGATGATGAGTGCTTTCTTTTTGTCGAAAAACAACAAACAAGAAAAAAACATTTCTGATAGGATGATGCAGCAGCTAGGAACTGCTTATCAAAGGGCATTGACAAAGGTGTTGCGTTTCCCCAAAATAATATTGAGTGGAGTAGTCCTTTTATTTGTCACAGCGCTCATTATTTTAGGCACATTGGGTGGTGAATTTATCCCCTCATTAGAAGAGGGCGATTTTGCTGTAGAAACTCGGGTGTTGGCAGGAAGTAATCTAAACACCACCATACAAAGCACACAACAAGCTGCGCATATCTTAAAAACCCAATTCCCGGAAGTAGAAAAAGTGGTAACTAAAATAGGAAGCGGAGAAGTGCCGACCGACCCCATGCCGATGGAGGCAGGAGACATGATGGTGATCTTAAAAGACAAGGGTGAATGGACATCAGCTAAAACATTTCCAGAGTTGGCTACTAAAATGACTGCTGCATTAGAGGACGTACCGGGTATCACAACCGGATTTCAATTCCCCGTACAAATGCGATTTAACGAGTTGATGACTGGTGCTCGACAAGATGTGGTGTGTAAAATATTTGGCGAAAACTTGGATACCCTTGCTAATAATGCCAACAAATTGGCTAAAATTATAAGCACAGTAGCAGGTGCCGAAAACCTCTATGTGGAGCCAGTAACGGGTATGCCACAGATTATTATCGAATACAATCGCCACATCATTGCGCAACATCATTTATCCATAGCCGATATCAATAAGGTGGTCAACACAGCATTAGCGGGACAAAGTACAGGCATGGTTTTTGAAGAAGAAAAACGATTTGACTTGGTGGTAAGATTGGCCAATACCGAAAGAAAAAATCTGGAGGATGTGCAAAATTTGCTGATACCCACAGCCAATGGCCATCAAATTCCCCTATCACAATTGGCAAGCGTAAGCATCAAAGATGGTCCTAACCAAATACAAAGGGAGGACGCCAAACGCAGAATAGTAGTGGGATTTAACGTAAAGGGCAGGGATGTGCAAAGCATAGTTGAAGAGCTACAACGAAAGGTAAATGCACAAATCAAATTCCCGGCAGGCTATTTCGTAAATTATGGAGGCGCCTTTGAAAATCTAAACCAAGCCAAAAAACGATTGATGATAGCTGTGCCCGTTTCCTTACTGCTCATTTTTATTTTGTTGTTTTTCGCCTTCAAATCGGTGAAACAGGGATTGCTGATTTACACAGCCATTCCTTTGTCGACCATTGGCGGCATTTTCTTTTTGGCATTGAGGGGAATGCCCTTCAGCATTAGTGCTGGGGTTGGTTTCATTGCTTTGTTTGGCGTAGCCGTGCTCAATGGCATTGTCTTAATTGCAGAGTTTAATCGATTAAAAAGCACAGGAATGAAAAGCTTATCCATGATTGTATTGACCGGAACAAAATTGCGTTTACGGCCAGTTTTGATGACCGCATTTGTTGCCTCTCTTGGGTTTTTACCCATGGCTATCAGCAATGGTGCCGGTGCAGAAGTACAAAGGCCTTTGGCTACAGTAGTTATTGGCGGCTTATTGGTGGCTACTTTTTTAACCCTCTTTGTTTTGCCCTTGCTTTACATCATTTTCGAAAAAGGAATAAAAACAATGCCCATAAACAAAAGATCTTTGCTCGTCCTCGTCTGCTTTGCCCTGCCAACAACGAGCAGCTTTGCGCAACAGCAAATTAGTTTGGACACCGCTATTTCAATGGCATTATCAAACAATCGGCAAATAAAAAACGAAGCCATAAGAAGCGAATATGCCAAAGCTTTAATGAAAACAAATGCCGACTTGCCGAAAGCAAATGCTACTGCGGAGTATGGTCAAATCAACAGCGCCTATAACGATTCTAAATGGGGCATTGAGCAGGGTTTTGCATTTCCAACAGTATACCAAAAACAAAAGCAATTGTTGGCAGCGGAGTGGAATGCTAGCTTGTTAAGCGTTTCGCTAAAAGAACATGAAATAAAAAGAGCAGTAACGCAAGTATTTTTCGCCTTCCTTTATTTGAAAGAGAAAGAAAATTTGCTGAACAAAGCAGACAGTCTGTATGAACGATTCTATGAAAAAGCCCGTATACGTTTAGAAAAAGGCGAGAGCAATATTCTCGAAAAAGCAACTGCCCAAACACAAAGAGCAGGCATCGCTATTCAATTGCTACAAGTTCGTCAGGCCATCGACATAACATTGCTAGAAATACAAGTGCTCTTAAACACAAAAGAACAATTTGTGCCTGAGCTAAAAAGCATTAAAATACTGAATAAGCCTGCTGATGCATTTAATACATCAAGCAGCACGCCCTTATTAAAAATGTTGCAACAACAACACATAGCCAAAGCCCAAATAGCGGTAGAAAGAGCGAAGATGTTACCCGATGTTGCAATCGGTTATTTTAATAATAGCTTCAGAGGCATGGGGGCCGATAATAAGGTCTACAGCAGCAGCAATCGCTTTAGCTCGGCACAAGTGGCGATTGGCATTCCCATCTTTACTCAATTTCAACGTGCAAAAATTCGCGGAGCAAAAATCCAAGAAAACCTTTTGCAAAACCAATTTGAAACAGAGCTTGCGCAACAACAAAATCAATATGATAAATTATCGGTTCAATACAAAAGCAACAAACAAATAGTCGAAACCTTTGAAAAATCAGAACTCCAAAATGCAACAAGCATATTGGGAACAGCCAACCTCCAATTTATTAGTGGTGAAATCAACTACCTTGAATTTGTGATGCTGTGCAACCAAGCGATTCAAATACAAAGCAATTACCTGGATGCGCTGAAAGCCTACAACGACGGACTTATTGCTCTTCATTTTTTCAACTTTTAACGAAAAACATTTCATGAAAAATACAATCATTATTCTGTTGATCGCCAGCTCTCTTTTATTGGCTTGCAGCAGTCAAACTAAAAACACCGAAAAGAATGCAAATGCTGATGATGAAATGGCATTGACATTAAGTGAAGCACAATTCAAAAACGCACAGATTCAAACAACCATTGTAGAAGAAAAAAACATGGCTACTGTTTTAAAATTAAACGGTAAAGTAGATGTGCCGCCACAAAATGTCATTTCGGTAAGTGTGCCCTTGGGTGGTTATCTACGCAGCACCAAATTGTTGCCCGGCATGCATATTAACAAAGGCGAAGTGATTGCAACAATAGAAGACCAACAATATATTCAGTTGCAACAAGACTATTTGATGGCACAAACAAAACTGCAATTTGTCGAGTTGGAATATGCCCGTCAAAAAGCATTAAACCAAAGCCAAGCCAGCAGCGACAAAGTAACACAGCTAGCACAATCCGAAGTAAATATTCAGCGCATAACCATGAATGCCTTAGCCGAAAAATTGCGCCTCATCAATATCAACCCTGATAAAATTTCTGCGCAAAAAATCTCAAAAAGCATTTCGATTTATAGCAGTATAACGGGGTTTGTAAGCAAGGTCAATGTAAACATAGGCAAGTATGTAACGCCAGCCGATGTTATGTTTGAACTAATAAACCCTAGTGACATCCATTTAAATATTAAGGTCTTTGAAAAGGATGTTGCGAAAATTGCTATTGGCCAATCCGTAATTGCCTTTAGCAATGCACATCCCGAAACAAGGTATACCTGCACCATCATATTGATTAGTAAAGACATTAGCAGCGAAGGAACAGCAGAGGTACATTGCCACTTTGATACCTACGACAAAACGATATTGCCCGGCATGTACATGAATGCCGAAGTCGAAATAAAGAATGATGCGCAACATGTTTTACCCGAAGAAAGTATTGTATCATTTGAAGGCAAGGATTTTGTTTTTGTTCAAAAATCAAAACTGCGATATGAAATGGTTGAAGTACTTACAGGAGAAAAGGAAGCAGGATTTATTGCCCTCAAAAATCCAGATAAATTAATGGGGAAAACCCTTGTGGCAAAAGGCGCTTATACCCTCTTGATGAAATTGAAAAATAAAGAAGAATAATGCTTACCCAAACCAACAGCTAACAAGCAATTATGTTAACGATAGATAATTATTTAGAAAAACATTACATCCACCGAAGCAATTGGCTTCGTGCCGCAGTACTAGGCGCTAATGACGGGATTATTTCTATATCCAGCTTGGCAATAGGCGTTGCCGCAGCAAGTGCCAACAGAGAGCCCATAATGCTGGCGACACTAGCAGGACTTGTTGCCGGAGCATTGTCTATGGCTGCTGGCGAATATGTGTCTGTTAGCTCTCAAACAGACACCGAAAAAGCGGATATAGAAAGAGAAAAAGAAGAATTGAGCGCAATGCCTGAAGAAGAATTAAACATTCTTGCACAGATATACGAGCGAAGGGGATTACAAAAAGAGACTGCCACGCAAGTGGCCAAAGAAATGACCGCATTTGATGCACTGGGCACACATATCCGAGACGAATTAGGCATCAACGAAATAAGCAGCGCAAAGCCTATTCAAGCCGCATTAGCCAGTGGCGCTTCCTTTACCATTGGGGGCATCTTACCCCTAATGGTCATTCTATTTGCACCCGTTAAAACAATGGAATATTGGCTGTACAGCAGCACGATTCTCTTTTTGATTATACTAGGCGTCATAGCCGCCAAAACGGGGGGCTCCAACATCTATAAAGCCGTTTTGCGCATTACCATTTGGGGTACGATTGCAATGGGTTTATCTGCCTTAGTAGGATATTTATTTGGCGTAAGGGT
>JAXITL010000041.1:0-17442 GCA_034680125.1 Chitinophagaceae bacterium | reverse complement strand
TACTTCTTCCATTATTTTAGAAGAGTCTATTTGACCCAAAAGATCTGGAGTAAACAATAAAAAAAGCAATAAAGCAGGGTAGCGCAGCATAGTTTGTATGACAAAAGTAAAATGTTAGATAAGACTAACAAAATTTAATTTATTATCCTTTTTCGGCTTGCTTTTATACTTT
The DNA here is from genome assembly GCA_034680125.1 of Chitinophagaceae bacterium. Classification (GTDB taxonomy): domain Bacteria; phylum Bacteroidota; class Bacteroidia; order Chitinophagales; family Chitinophagaceae; genus Rurimicrobium. Next base: position 17,270 of record JAXITL010000041.1, on the reverse strand, counting down.
TGAGCTTATGGTTTCGCTTACCGAAGAAAATTATCTCAAAGCATTATTGAGTCTTGCCAAAGAAAAGGGCGAGGTGAATGTTACGGATTTGAGTAAACATTTGGGCATTAAAATGCCCACTGCCAATAGTATGATGAAGAAGTTGGCGGAAAAAAAACTGGTGGTTTACGAAAGTTATAAACCTTTGCGCCTTACCGAAAAAGGCAAAAAAACGGCTGGACTAATTATTCGAAAGCATCGCCTCACTGAAATGTTTTTGGTAGATAAAATGGGCTTTGGCTGGGAGCAAGTGCATGAAATCGCGGAGCAAATAGAACACATTCACTCGCAAGATTTTTTTGAAAAAATGGATGCATTATTGGGTTATCCAAAATTTGATCCGCACGGCTCGCCCATACCAGATAAAAATGGTAAAATGGAATGGATAAGCTACCAAACGCTTACTCATTGCGGTGTTGGCGATGTAGTATACTTGGCTGCTGTAACGAATTCTTCGGCAGAATTTCTTAAATTCCTGAATGCACGCGAATTGAAATTGGGAACCCGTCTACGTATCGTAGCTGTTGAGCCTTTTGATAAAAGCATGACCATTAGCTATGATGGCCGAAGCGATGAAGTGTTGAGCGCCTTAGTTTGCGAAAAGCTGCTCGTTACCCTATAATCAAAGAGCTACTTCATCTCTTTGAGTTGCCTAGCATAAACTTCTGGTCTGTTTTTGTTAACAGGAATTCCTAAGGCTTCGTAAATATAGTCTTGCGCTACGGTGCGTACACTCATCTTGTTAATGGCATTGTTCTCTGCATTCGGGTGGATTCTATTGGATAAAAACACAAAAACAATCCCGTTTTCAGGATCGGCCCAGGCACAAGTTCCCGTAAAGCCTTGATGCCCGAAAGTGTATCCACTACAGCGCTCGCCACAAGGGCCCGCATCATCTCTGTTTTGGCTAGGCTTGTCAAATCCCAAAGCTCTGCGACTAGCCAAAGAATTATAGGCAATAAATTTCTGTACCGTTGCATTGGTAAAATATCGCTTGCCATTGTATATGCCATTTTTTTGCAACATCAGAAAGATAGCAGCAACATCTTCGGCCGTGGCAAACAATCCTGCATGACCCGCTATACCACCCATCATGGCCGCGCCAGGGTCATGCACATAGCCTTGTATTAATTGGTGACGAAAAGTTAGGTCGTTTTCGGTTGGCGTAATTCTGTTGATGTTGTGTTTTTTTAAGGGGTTGTAACTTATGTTTTTCAATCCCATTGGTTCATAAAATTGTTGCTCAACATAAGTATTTATAGGTGTTTTGCTCACCGCTTCTGCCACTTTTTGTAAAAAAAGAAAATCTAAATCGCTGTATACATATTTGCCCACTGTTTCTAGAGGCTGGTCTAAAATGCGTCGCCAAATGGTGTCTTCGTAGGTGTTGCGGATATACAGTTGCTTAGCCACTATCTTATTCCATCCTTCTGATGGGCTGCTTTGATAAAGGTCTTCTCGTAGGTTTTTGTTGTTGGAATCGAGCGTTTCTTTATAAAAAGGAATCCATGCCTTTAAGCCCGCTTGGTGCAAAAGCAAGTTTTTGATACTGATGTTTTGTTTATCGGTGCCGATAACCCAAGGCAAATAATCTTTGAGTCTTTTATTCAGGTCGAGCTTGCCCTCTTCATACAATTTCATAATGGCAATATTGGTGCTCAAAACCTTGGTAATGCTGGCTACATCATAGAGGGTATTGTTATCGACAGGGCTTTTTTTTTGATAGTCGAAATAACCGAAAGATTCGTTGTAAATAATTTTTCCATTGTGCATGGCCAGTATTCTTGCGCCCGGAAACACTCGCTGCGCGACACAATTGTTCATAAATGAATTCAATTTGCTCAAGGCGTCTGGAGATACAAGGCCACCTTGATTCGCATTGTTGATCTTGTTTGGTTCATTAGGAAGGAGGCTGCCCGTGGGCATGTCTTTGCTTTGCATTGTTGGGCATACCGAAACCGGCAAGGAACCCTTGGGGATAATACTGCCCGAAAGCACTTCTGCTGCTACTCTTTGGCTTATACTATCATCTTCGTACATCACTAATGCCGACTTGGTTTCGCATATATTTTTCATGATGTAGGCGTTGCCCATCAACACAATCATCACTTTTGGATGATTTTGCACTTGACGCAAAAAGGATAGTATACCCGCATCCAATCCGTAATTTTTAGCAGGATACATATTGGCTCTGTGTATGGCCACGATTGTTAGGTCAAATTTGTTTAAATCTTTGCAGGCCTTATCAATGGTGGGGATGGATGAGCCCTCAGGTAGCCAATTGCTAACCAGGTTGGGAAATTTCTTAGCCAGTTCATTGCTTAATGCACTGCTATTGGTGTTAACACCGATATATTGTATCGTCTGATTTTGCTTCGCTAATTTTTCAAGAATAGCATTTTCGTCGCGCAACAATGTTGCAGCAGCGGCGGCCACATCATGTCTTAGTTTTTGCGTCAATTGGTTTAATTCTTGGCTAAGATTGTTTGTGTTGATCGGTGTGAATTGGTGTAATTTATAATCGTACTTTGCAGCAAGAATTTTCTTTACGCGATCTTGCAAATCGCTTTCTTGAATGCGTCCATCTGCCATTGCTGCTTTTATTTTCGCAATAGCCACGGGCACATTTTGTGAAAATAATAGCACATCATTTCCTGCTAAGAATGCTTTTAGGTCTACTTCTCCGGGCTGAAAATATTTGGCAACGCCATCCATATTTAAAGCATCTGTAAAGGTTAATCCATTAAAGCCAAGTTCTTTTTTGAGAAGATGAGTAACCGTATTATAGGATAATGTTGTGGGTATGCGAAAGCCCTTTTCTAAAGCAGGCACTTCTAAATGCGCAATCATCACGCTTTGTGCTCCATCTTTAATGAGTTTTTTAAAGGGATATAATTCTACATCGTGCAATTCTTCAAGGCTTCTATTGATAATGGGTAAATCCTTGTGGGAGTCTGTTGCGGTATTGCCGTGGCCCGGAAAATGTTTGAGACAAGCCATTACGCCATTGTCTTGAAGTCCTTTCATATAAGCGCGTCCCAATTGTGTTACGAGGTATTTATTTTCACCAAAGGAACGGCTATTGATTACTGGGTTATTGGCATTGTTATTGATGTCTATGTCTGGGGCAAAATTTACCTGAACGCCCATTCTGCGACATTGGTATGCCACCGCTTTGCCCACCTGATACATTAACGCCGTATCGCGAGTAGCGCCAATCATCATTTGGCGAGGAAGATTCATAACGCTGTCTAGGCGCATGCCCAATCCCCATTCTGCATCCATAGACAAGAGTAAAGGTACTTGTGCCATGGCTTGGTATTTATTGGTCAGGTTTGCCTGGCGCACCGGTCCGCCTTGCATAAAAATGAGCCCTCCAATTTGATGATTCTTTATCAGGGTTTCAATAGCCTCTTGATTGGATTTAGGTCCGCCACTATAGGCTGCTACCATAAAAAGCTGACCAATTCTCTCGTCAGTATTTAATTGTTTATACACGCTATCCACCCATTTTTGCTTGGGGTAGTTAGGAGCATTTCCTACAGGATTTTGTGCGATAGATATCTGAGCGATGCAAACGAAAAGTGTGGTAATGATTGCAATTAGGCGTATTGTCATAATCCAAAAATAGTATTTATTGATTTTCTTTAGGTAAATAATGGCTGTACATTTGAATAATAATTTTTAAGAGCGATGTCTAAGAAGGTGGTAATAGCGGGTGGTACAGGTTTTATAGGGAATTATCTATCCCAAAGATTTAAAGATGACGGATATGAAGTAGTGATAATTTCACGTCAAAAAAATCATGTGCAATGGCAAAATGCCGAGGGTATTATGGCTGCTTTGGAAGGGGCTGAAATGCTCATTAATCTGGCCGGAAAGCCCATAAACACCCGTTTTACAGAACAGAACAAAGCTGAGTTAATTGGCTCCCGTGTTCATACAACCGAGTTGTTGGGCAAGGCCTTGCAGCAATGTATACAACCGCCAAGTATTTGGCTCAATGCCAGTGGTGCCCATATTTACGGCACGTCTGATCAGAAAGAGCACACCGAAAAAGACCAATTAGACCATGCGTTTTTTCCGGCAATAATGGCACAAAAATGGGAGGATGCTCTGTATAAATATGAGCTTGCCAATACGCGTACTGTAGCTTTGCGCATTTCGATCGTTTTGGGTAAGGGAGGAGGCGTGTTGCAGCCCTTTGTGCAGCTCACGAAGTGGTTTTTAGGTGGGCAACAAGGTAGTGGTCGGCAAATATTTAGCTGGATTCATCTAGAGGATTTTTATCAGATTATTCGATTTGCTGCTGCTCATGAGCATATTGAAGGTGCACTGAATATTTGCAGTCCTGAACCCGTAGCTAATGCAGTCTTGATGCGTGCCTTACGCAAGGCGCTCCATCGGCCATTTGGCTTTCCTGCCCCTGCATTCGGAATAAAAATTGGCGCAGCCATATTGGGCATTGAGCCCGATTTGATTTTAAAAAGTTTGTCTGTTTATCCTCAAAAATTAATAGATGCCGGCTATAAATTTACCTATCCGAAACTCGATTCCGCTCTAGAAGAAATCCTTTCCTAAAAAAATTTTGCTTTTGCTTGGCCTTTTTCTGTCGGCTAAACAACTCTTTTGCCTGATGTTTTAACTGCGATAATTCTATTTAGTACTCGATACACAGTGTTAGCTTTTGACAAATTTGTCTACTTCCAGAAGGAAGGTATCAAGCTCTTTGGTGTTGTTGTAAATATGGGTAGATATTCTCAGGCAATTAATATTGTTTTCTGCTACAAACCTTGTTAGGATCTGCTTTTCGCTACATTGGCTTTGTAGTTTTTGGACCTCTTTGTTTTTTACTTTGAAGGCTATTTGTGCTGCTTTCGAGATATCCTCTATGGGCGTCAGCATCTCGATATCGGGGCTTAACTTTATTAAATTTTCTTGCAGATAATTGGCTAAATATTTAACCCGTTTTTCAATTCTGTCTCTACCAATTTGCTGTTGAAATTCTATTGCCTTGACAATTCCTTTGTATAAACTGGCATTTTGGGTTCCATAAAAATATCGATGTCCGTTTGCACTGTACCCTTTAAACTCCTTTGGCTGGCTTAGCAAATCCCATCCCGTATCTACGCCAGCTCCACCATAGTAGGCTTGTACGGCATTTCGCTTTCCTTCGCTTACATATAAGAATCCTGTTCCTTTAGGGCCAAGCATCCATTTGTGACAACAACCCGCATAAAAGTCACAGCCAATATCTTTAAGGTCTAATTGCAACATGCCTGGCGGATGTGCCCCGTCAAGAAATGTCATAATGTTTTTTTGTTTGGCTAGGCTACAAATCTCTTTGACGGGTAGCACTTGCCCAATTGTGCAGGGGATGTGCGGAACACTAATGAGTTTCGTTTTTTTAGTAATCGCTTTTTGAATATGCTGCAGTGTTTCTTCTGCTGTTTTGCCCAAAGAAATAACCACTAGCTCCACGCCACTTAATTTCCATCTGTTGAGCCAAGGGGAGGCATGACCCACATGTTCATTGTTTGTAATGATCACTTCATCTCCTGCCTTCAAGGCTAGTCCCCAGCATACGATATTGACACCTTCCGTAACATTGTGTGTCAGGGATATTTCACTTTCTTTAGTGTTTAGAAATTGTGCCAAAGCTTTTATAGCCGCTTCGTCTCCTCCTCCGTATTTTCCTTGTGTATCTACCTCAAGCATGTCTTGCTGCACCTCGTTGATTACTGTAAAGGGAGAGACGCCTTGCGTGCCGTTATTAAGGTAGATTTTCTTTGGGCTCAAGGGGAACTGCGCCCGTACCAGTTTCCAATAATCCTCATCATCATGATCCACTATGGGCAATGCTGATAGGGCATTTGCTTTGTATTGACCAAGGGCCAAAGCGCCAGCAATTAGGGCTGTTTTTTGTATAAAGTTTCTGCGAGAACTCATAATGTTTTCAAGATAATTTGAAAACAAGGAAATTCAAAATAGCGAGCGATAAACTTTTGGTGAGGATTTAGAACAATTCTATTTTATTGTTCATGAGGTGCCTTAAAAACAATGCTGCACAAGCATTAGCGTCAGACAAGGCGTCGTGATGATTAAGGGGTATTTGTTGTTCGGCACAGATTTTTGCTAGACCTTTTTTATAAATTTTATAGGTACAATGTGTTTGGTATTCGGGTTGAGGGATGAAATAATGAGCCAAAGTTTTTTTGAGGCAATTATTATCGAAGCTAATATTGTGTGCTACTATGTTTTGGCTATTAATGTAGGGTTCAATTAGGTGCCAGGCCTCTGCAAAGCTGGGTGAAAAGGCCGTATCGCTGGGCCTTATGCCGTGTATCTTTATAAATGAACTCCAGTAATAATTTCTTGGCGGCTGTATTAATTGGTTGATTTCTTTTACCACTTTTCCATCCTCAACTCTTATCAAGCCGATTTGGCAAATGCTATTGGCATCGGCATTGGCTGTTTCAAAATCTATGGCTGTGAAGCTGTACATACAAAAGGCGTTTATTATTGTTATTGATGCGCACTAAGCCTTGAAGTAGCCGCCAAAAAGGGTGAATAGAATTAGCGCGGCCCCAATAATTAATAATGCTGCACCCGATATTTTTTGCAGATACATCACTTTGCGCAGGGTTAGTTTTTTGCGAATGCTGTCGGCCAAAAAAACCTTTAGAAAATCGACTCCTAAAACCAACACCAAACAAGTGCCAAAGAAAACCAAGCGATAGATACCGCCTTCTAGGGCGTTCATTTTTGTAGTGGCATTGGCTACTAGCGTTACAGAGGCAATCCAGTTGATAATTACGCCAGGATTGGCGGTGTTGATTAAGAAGCCGCTGCTAAAGATTCTAAAATAATGTCCGTTACTAATGATGTTTTTTGTTGAAGAAGGCCTTACAGGCTTGTATTTGCGCACTAAGCTCGTAAGGCCAACTATAAACAATACGGCCCCTCCAACGAGGGCAACCTGCCTTTCGTATCGGTAAATAAAGTTGAGCCAAGGCGAGGCTAAATTAGCGATACTGACATACATGATGTCGGAGATAGATACGCCTAAAACAAAAGCTAGTCCTGTTTTGTAGCTATGGTTGAGGCTGTACTTGATTATAGCAAATAGGGTGGGCCCCACCGAAATAGCCATAAACAATCCAAGTAACAGTCCACCCAAAATAGCACTTATCAATGACATAACAATTGTGGTCTAAAAATTAAGAAAATACACGCAGTAGCGCCTAGACAGCAACGGGCTTTAGATCTGGTGCGATAACCAAGCGGCCAGCTGTTTTTGCTTTTATTTCTTCGATGCTGACATCTGGCGCGTGCTCCACACACTTAAACCCTTCAGGTGTGATCTCAAAAACACCGAGGTCGGTAACCACTTTGGTCACACATTTAATACCTGTGAGGGGCAGGCTGCATTGCGCTAATAATTTGCTTTCTCCTTTGGGGTTGGTATGTTGCATGGCCACAATGATATTTTTTGCAGCAGCTACCAAGTCCATAGCGCCACCCATGCCCTTCACCATTTTATTGGGTATTTTCCAGTTGGCAATATCGCCATTGTCGGCCACTTCCATTGCGCCCAAAACAGTCAAATGTACCTTGCCTGCACGAATCATTCCAAAGCTCATGGCACTGTCAAAAATGGCAGAGCCAGGCAAGGTGGTAATGGTTTGTTTGCCGGCATTAATAAGATCTGCGTCTTCTTTTCCTTCCTCTGGGAAAGGTCCCATGCCCAACAATCCATTTTCGCTTTGCAATACTACGTTTATGCCTTCAGGAATATAGTTAGCCACAAGTGTAGGTATGCCAATGCCAAGGTTTACATAATATCCGTCCTGTAATTCTTTGGAAATTCTTTGAGCTATTTGCTCTTTGGTTAAACCCATTTTATTAGAAATGTTGAATTGTAAATGTTGATTGTTTAATGCGTTGAGCCCATTGCTCAATTGGCTTATTTGCAAATGGTCTAATTTGCTTTCCTCACTGTTCTTTGTTCAATGCGCTTTTCATAATCAATACCTTGGAAAATACGATGTACATAGATACCTGGCGTATGAATCATATTGGGGTCAAGTTCTCCCGGTTGCACTAATTCCTCTACCTCGGCAATGGTAATTTTCCCAGCCATCGCCATCAGAGGATTGAAGTTGCGCGCTGTATCCTTAAAGATGAGGTTGCCCATGGTGTCTCCCTTCCAAGCTTTCACTATGGCGAATGATGCATCAAAGGCCTCTTCAATTAAATATTCTTTGCCATTGCGGCTTACCGTTTCTTTGCCAATGGCCACCTCGGTACCCACGCCTGCAAGCACGGGGACAAAAGGAATGCCGTATCCAGCAATTAAACATCTTGTGGCTAAGGTGCCTTGGGGTATGAGTTCTACTTCCAATTCGCCACTCAATAATTGTCGCTCAAATTCTGCATTTTCGCCTACATAGGAGGCAATCATTTTCTTTACTTGTTTTTTGTGCAACATTAATCCGATCCCAAAATCATCTACACCGGCATTATTAGAAATACAGGTAAGGTTAGTAGTCCCTTTTTTGACAAGGGCGGCAATACAATTTTCGGGAAGGCCGCAGAGCCCAAAACCACCAAACATAATGGTTGAGCCATCTGGAATGTCCTTGATAGCCTCGTCCGCACTTGCGACTACTTTATTTATACTCATTGTTTGCTGTTTGTTGTTTTATCAGAATTGATGTAAAGATTTATATCGCCACTGGGGCTTTTATGTGTGGGTGTGATTGATAATTTTCAAGCACAAAATCCTCGAAGCTAAAATCAAAAAGGTCTTTTATTTCGGGGTTCATTTTTAATATAGGTAATGGATAGGGCTCGCGTGATAATTGTAGTTTTGCTTGCTCGACATGATTGCTGTAAATATGCACATCGCCGAAAGTATGAACAAACTCCCCGACCTCTAAACCACTTACCTGAGCCATCATCATGGTAAGCAGTGCATAGGAGGCAATGTTGAAGGGCACTCCAAGAAAAGTGTCTGCGCTACGTTGATAAAGTTGACAGCTTAATTTGCCATGAGCAACATAAAATTGAAATAAGGCATGGCAAGGACTTAGTGCCATTTTAGGCAGGTCTGCTACGTTCCAAGCATTCACAATCATTCTTCTGCTATCTGGATTTGTTTTGAGTTGATGCAATACATCTTTTATTTGGTCAAAAGTTTGGCCATCGGCTCCAGTCCAGCTGCGCCACTGATGACCATAAACAGGCCCAAGATCTCCTCTTTCGTTGGCCCATTCATCCCAAATGCTCACACCATTTTCTTTGAGGTAAGCAATATTGGTATCACCCTTTAAAAACCAGAGTAATTCGTGGATTATGGATTTGAGATGTAATTTTTTAGTCGTCACCATTGGAAATCCTTTTGCCAGATCAAAGCGCATTTGGTAGCCAAAAACACTAATGGTGCCTGTGCCTGTGCGGTCTTGTTTTTCTACACCATTGTCGAGAATGTGTTGAAGGAGTTGATGGTATTGTTGCATAACGATCGCAAAATTAAACAAGTTTAGCGTATTGGCTACTATGTTGTAAATTGCATCAGATTTTAGAAAATTTATTTATATGATCCATACGCTTTCAATTGTTATACCAGCCTACAACGAAGGTGCTACCATTCACCATATACTTGACAAGGTGAAGGCTGTACAATTAATAGGCGGCTTACAAAAAGAAGTAATTATTGTAAATGATTGTTCTAAAGATAACACTGACGAAGCGGTACTGGCTTATAAAAATGCCAATCCAGATTTGCCGATTAGTTATTACAAGCACGAGATCAACAAAGGTAAAGGCGCTGCCTTGCATACCGGCATACAACAGGCCCAGGGAGACTATGTCGTTATCCAAGATGCGGATTTAGAGTATGACCCCAATGAATACAATCTTTTACTGAAGCCAATATTAGATGGCTTTGCAGATGTCGTATATGGTTCTCGTTTTATGGGTGGAAACCCACACCGTATTTTGTTTTTTTGGCATTCAATTGGTAATAAAATGTTGACAACGATGAGTAACATGCTCACTAACCTCAACCTTACCGATATGGAAACATGCTACAAGCTTTTTCGCAGAGAGGCCATTCAAAGTTTAGACCTTAAAGAAAGGAGATTTGGTTTCGAGCCAGAAGTTACAGCCAAATTGAGTCGTATTCCTAAGGTGCGCATTTACGAAGTGGGCATTTCTTATTATGGCCGCACTTACGAGGAGGGGAAAAAAATTGGCTGGAAGGATGGTTTTCGTGCCATTTGGTGCATCTTGAAATACAATATTTGGAGTAAATAAAACAATACAGTAATGCCAGTTATCCTACCCGTAAAGGGGCGAATGCCCCAAATTCCCGAAGATTGTTTCGTCGCGCCTAATGCTACTATTGTTGGCGATGTCACCATGGGCAGTGATTGTAGCATTTGGTTTAACGCAGTCATTCGGGGCGATGTAAACAAAATACGAATGGGTAATAAGGTAAACATCCAAGATGGCGCCTGTATTCATTGCACCTTCGAAAAAACAGAAACAATTCTTGGGAACAGTGTTTCTGTTGGACATAATGCCATCGTGCATGGTTGCGTGATAGAAGACAATGTGCTTATTGGTATGGGGGCTATTGTAATGGACAATGCGCATATTGGCACCGGAAGCATCATCGCCGCAGGCGCTGTAGTCTTAGAGGGCACGATTGTGCCTCCAGGCAGTATTTTTGCGGGTGTGCCTGCTAAAAAGGTAAAAGAAGTAAGTCCCGAACTCATGAAAGGTGAAGTGGAGCGCATTGCCAATAATTATTTACAATACAGCAGTTGGTTTAAGAAATGATGAAGCGCGTGTTCTCTTTTTTGTGCCTGTTCTTTTTTTCTTTCCAGCTCACAAATACAATTTCGTTTGCACAATCGAATAAGGGAAAAGAAACGCTTGCCCCCTTTCAAAAAAACAACAAATTGCCTTCTTTTGTCATCAGGCTTTTAGATAGCGTTAGTCTATTGAATAGCCATTCCATTGCTTCGGGCAAGCCAACCATTTTTATTTTATTTAGTCCTGATTGTGATCACTGTGCCGCTTTATCTAAAGAGATAAAAAATAGGGCAGCCTTGTTTGACTCGGTTAATTTATGGATGCTTACTCCTCCCATGCCCCTCGTTGAGGTAAAAAAATTCTCCATGATCAATGGCATTGCTCAATTGCCCAATATTGTGGTCGGTATAGACATGAATTTCTTTTTCGGAAGTTATTTTAGAGCGACCACTGTGCCTTTTGTGGTGATATATGATCAGGATAAAAAATGGAGGAAAGTAATAAAAGACTTAAATAAGTTGGATGATTTAGCAACAGAAATAAGGAAATTATAGTGCATAAAAAAGCCTGAGTTCAATTCTGAATTCAGGCTTTTTTCATAAGGGCTAACCAATACTTTATTCTGCTTCGGCTACCACCTCGGTAACCTCAGGAATCATTCTTTTCATCATTCCTTCTATTCCAGATTTCAAGGTAATCATTGATGATGGGCAGCCAGAGCAAGACCCTTGTAGCATCAAAGAAACAACGCCATTGTTATAACCGCGGAAGCTAATCGCACCACCATCCATTTCAACAGCTGGTTTAACATAATTTTCGAGTAGTTCTTTTATGCGCACTACAATATCAGTGTCGTCTGCATGGATTGTATTATCATTTTTTGCAGCCACAATCTCACTCTCATTAATCACTATTTTGTCGCTCTCTAAATATTCTTTTAGAAACTCACGAATAGTTGGTATTACCTCTTCCCATTGGGTTTCGGCAGTTTTTGTAAGGGTAACAAAATTACTTGCTATAAAAACACTGCGTATAAAGGGGAATGCAAATAGTTCTTTTGCTAATGGAGAAGGACCTGCACTAGACTCGTCTTGAAAATCTATGCTTTTGCTTGCATACAATAATTTGTTTGCTACAAATTTCATAGTTTCTGGGTTTGGGGTCATTTCTGTATAAATGCTCACCACGGTATTTCCTGTTTTCAACATCACCTATAAATTTTATGAGTACAAAAGTAAAAAAATTATATGGTCTATCGACATCAATAATTAAAATAGTGAAATAGGTTTGACGAAATGACGATATTGTATACCTCATCAACAGTCAAAATAGCCATTGGAATTTCAATCCTAATGACATGGTACCCATTATTGAATTTCATTTGGCCTTAATTGGCTTGCATCCATCAATCCTCAAATGGATGATTATGCTTGGTTTGCAGCTTTTGTATCCAATTTTCAATGGTCTCTTTGTGCCTTTCAAAGGCATTGCCATAGGCTATGTTGCGATAGGCAAAGAGCGAGGCATTAAGCAATGAGGTTTGAATATCAAATTTGTGCTGTTTGGCCATCATGAATATTTTTTTTTGGTGCATTAATGTGCCCAGATATTCTTGTTCCGTTTGCCCCGGAGTTGGGATAAGTATGGCTTTTTTTCCCATAGCCAATAAATCCATTAGTGTGGAATAGCCGCTACGACAAATCACATAAGCGGCCGCATCTATGGCTGTAACCAGCTCCTTTTCACTAAGTCTTTTGTGGTAGCTAATATGGTCAGGAATTATAGCTGGTTTTATAGCGGCTTCCGAACCTTCAACATAGATAATGTGTTGGTCTGATTTTATGGCCTTTTTCCATAAAATGCTAGAAAGCATGCTTCTTTGAGGCTCTACACCCGACAAGAGAATGAGCACGATCTCTTTTCCCTCTGTTTCTTTTGGTGCATTTGCTCCAGAACATTGTGATAATAGTCCAATATATTCTGTTTTTATAGTTGGCAAAAGGCTTGGGTGGGCTAAAGTCCCGCTCAGCCCATTGTCTTCAGCTACATCCACAATCCAACAGCTATGAAATTTTTCAATAAAGCGATAATGTAGTTTAAGCAGTATTTTATCTAAATGAACACTCAAGCCCGATCGGATTTGTAATTGATGGGTCATCAATACGCAAGGTATCTGAGTGGTGTAGAGTCCGTATCTATTATCCGAAATAACGGCATCAATTTTGTGGTTTTTGATAATGCCTTGTAGCCATTGATGCTCTCTTTTGATGCACTTATTGAAGCGTGGGATTTGAGCAATTATTTTGGGGATTAGGCCTATTTTGCTTCGGGCATATTCTACATCATAACCTTCTAGGTTGATACATTCTACCTCTTTAAAAACCGACTTGATATAGTTTTGTTGTAGTGTGTTTCCTGCAAAAATAACCTGGTGTCCCAGAAAATGTATGTGCTGCATTATGGGCACACATCGCGTAACATGACCAAGGCCCCAGTCTAATGGTGCAAGCAAAATTCTCACTTGTTTTTTGTTCACGCTATTTCGCTATTTTTACAAATGTAGAACATTATGAAGCAGAGCAAAATTTTTAGTGTCGTCATTCTATTGGGTATTTTTATGGGCTTGTGCAGCACGATCATGGCTTGCAAATCGACCAAGCGAAAGGGTTGTGGCTGTGGAGCAGACCTTAACAGGATGTATCGCCCACGCCGATAATGTAGCTGCTTTATATCTTGTTCAAGAATTCGATAAAGCTATTGTCTTGAAGTTCTTTATTGTATTCGATGCTATGGCATCCAAGGCAATTGTTGCGCAATTGTGTATAGCTTTCTTCTGACAGCAAGGTGAATTTTTTAATGTTGTTTTTCAGCCCATCGAAGTCTTGAATATTGCTAACAAAGCCTGTTTGGGTTTCGCTAATGATTTGGGCAGCCTCCCCATCTCCGCAAAAAATAATCGGTAGTCCATTAGCAAAAGCATTGAAGATTTTGGAGGGTACAGCGCCCATTATAGAAGTGCTTAGTGGCACCAACATGGCATGATATTGAGTCAGTCTATTTGGTATTTCATCTGCTGGAATGGATCCATGATAAAACACCCCCTTGTCTGGATTTTGTGAAACAAAGTATTTGATTTTTTCGAGCTCAAAGCCTTGGCCATAAAGGTGTAGTTCTGTGCCCAGTTCAGTAAAATTTATTGCGTTTATAATGTCAAAAACGCCTTGTGCAATACCCAATAATCCTGCATATACTATTTTTCTTTTTCCTGCTGGGCGACTTTGGGCGGCTTGTTGAATGGTGGGTTGCAGATTTCGATAAACAAATAGAGGCTGGCTATTGCCCAATTTCTTTATGTGTGCTGCAATAGTCAATGACTGTACCGAAAAAGCATCCGCTCTTGCGTACATCGCTTGTTCTTTTTGCTGCAAATATTTTAAGAAGAGCCCCTCCTGTATAAAGCCTAAATCTTTGGCCGATTGAGGCCAAAGGTCACTCACATTCAATACTATTTTTGCGCCTATTCTTTTTGCCATTTTTGTGCCAATAAAGCCACTAACAAATGGAGGGCTGCTGACAATGATGATATTGGGATTAGTCCGCCTCAATAGCCCATAGGCCACAGTTAAAAGCGAGAGGGCATAGCTGAGTAGGCTTATGAGTCTTTTTGTTTTACTAGATGAATGGGTAGGGATCAGCCATGTGCGCCACACATTTATCCCTTCCATCTGTTCAGCAACTGTAAATTTCCCTTTGTACTGTTTCAATATTTTTCCGCTAGGATAATTGGGCATTGCGGCAATTACGCTTACGCAGTAACCATGCTGCGTCAGCATTTTGGCCAAATGATACATGCGACTCGGTGCTGCTCCTATTTCAGGTGGAAACGAAGAACACAATAGGGTAATATTTTTTTGCTCATTCATTTATAAACCAATTCCAACACCCAATTCAGCAAACTCGGCAGCGGCATAATGTGTTTTTAATAAAGTGCTAATGTAGAATTCTTTTACTAAACCTTTTTCTTGCTGTCGGATGTACCAATTCATGCCCAGACGCTGATAAATAGGTGCTTTGGGTAAAATGGTCTGCTTGACATAAGCACCCAATTGCATGTATAAGCCAACGCGTCCGTATAAAAATTCATGGCCAACAAAAAGCCCAAGATTCCATGCCGATGCCCTCTCCTGCCCAGGGTTGATTGCCTGAATACGCATAAAGTCATATACGCTTTGATGGTAACCATAGTCTACTCCAGATACAATTTTATTTTTCCCCCAATATCTTTTGCTCATCGAAAGGCTCCCAATGAATACCGGAGTAGCGGCGCTTCCAATGCTTTCGCCAGTTGTAAGTGCAATTCCTTGCCGGGCTTGCAGCAGCCACCTGTTTTTGAGCTTAGGTACAGTCATTTGTATCATCCTGCGATCATCTCGTTTTTGGGTAAAGTACCGTATGCCCACATGTCCGCCCAATAGATTAATTCCTAAATTGGGTAAACGAAATTTAGCGGAGGACATATGTGTAAAGCTTAGCCCTGCTTGTATATCCCATTGTTGGTTGATGCGATATCGGAGATCTGATGAACATAAACTAAAATTATTGATCCGCGCACCAATAGCATTATTGAGCGTATCCCAATAGGGTGCATAGGGTCTGTTTTGCTTACTAATATACCCTAGTCCCATGCCCATTCGAACAGTCCATTCCCAATTGTTTTTTGCATAAATAGGCCATTCAAGATTGGGGTATAGGCCGATGCTTTGGCCATAATTTTCTTGATCGTAGTAGGTATAGCATAAGCCCAAGCCAACAGTGGGTAAGTTTCTGCGCCATTGCCAGTCTGCTTTTCCCCTTGTTTTCCAAAGAAGATTTACTTCCATTCCGCCCGAAAAATCAGGACTTGGTCCCGTAAATTTTTTTGTGTGTTTAAAAATTTTACCCCCCATCATGTTGCTTTCTACACCGAAAATAGATGCTCTGTTTTGTGCAAATAGGGACAACATATTGCCCGATAAAAGCAGCAAAAGAGCAATGGGTAAACATTTTTTAAAAAAGGCCAAAGGCATGTGAGGAGGCGGCTGGAATTGAACATCAAACCTACAAAAAATTTATCTGCTACATTGCCTGCTTACAATGCTTTATCTTCGCAACAAGAGAAGGTCCTCCTTAATTTGATATCAATGATCAAAACCATCGTAGTTGCTGCATCTGAGAATAATGTAATCGGCATAGACAATAATTTGCCATGGCATTTACCCGACGACCTAAAGTTTTTTAAAAAAACGACTTTAGGAAAGCCCGTGCTTATGGGGCGAAAAACCTTTGAGTCCTTGGGAAGGCCTTTGCCCAATCGCCTCAATATTGTCTTGTCGCGCAGTAAGCAAGCATTGCCCGAGGGTGTTTTGCAATTTGCCGATTATGATGAGGCGATCCTCTACCTCGAAGAAAAACATACGGAAGAAGTGTGTATTATAGGCGGGGGCGTTGTTTTTGCCAATACCCTAGATTTGGTCGATCAGGTTTTTATCACGCGTGTGCATACTTGCTTAGAAAACGGAGAAGTCTTTTTCCCTGCAATTAATCCGGAATTGTGGACAAGGGTTTGGGAAGAATTTCATGACAAAGATGAAGCGCATCAGTATTCTTTTAGCTTTCAGCAATTTAAAAAAGCCCGTTTGTAGCCTTGTTTTCCTTTCTTTTTGTGCAAAAAATCAAATACCGTTTGAGGGCAAAAAATCTTCATGGTGTTCACTCCCCCTTCGTTTATCAATTTAATGAACGGGTTTTAAATGAAGCTTCGTCAGCGCAAAATTCAAGCCATTTTCCTTATGCGGCGCAATTGGGCTTGAATGCAAAGCAATCGAATATTTTACAAAGAATGAGTGATTATTATTGCATTCAATCCATTCATTTTCTGGATCAAAAAGTGGAAATGGCCAGGGAAAAGAACGCTAACCGCTTATTGATTTATACAGACCTAAGCCTCATTCCCTTAACCAGCAATATACACGATATTGTCGTGCTTATTAGCCCTTATGCTACTCAAGAAAATAGGATAGCATGGCAAAAATTGATCAAAGCATCCCATGTTCCCCTATCTATTGATGTTTTTGAATTAGGGATTTTGTTTTTTCGTAAAGAGTTTTTAGTGAAGCAACATTTTGTGCTTAGGTCTTAGAAAATCACTAACCAATTAAAGAATAGGTGTATTTATTTTCCTTGCCTTATCTTTGCTCTTACAAAAATGTAGTCAATTCCTTTTATCGATTAAAAAATTGAGGATGTTTGACGCAAAAAAATTTGTTGCAATATGATTGCAGACCTGATACTCACACTATTTTTAGTAGTTTTAAATGGCTTTTTTGTAGCCGCAGAATTTGCCATTGTTAAGGTTCGTTCTTCGCAAT
>JAXITL010000040.1:0-17829 GCA_034680125.1 Chitinophagaceae bacterium | reverse complement strand
CTTTGCGTATGCGGATTACAAATCCGCTTTATCTGTGGTTCGGGATGCCCTGCGGAACATCCCGAACAGCGGGACCTCAACACCAACAAGGGCGAACAAATAATGAATAATATCCACATGCGTCATTGCGAGGCACGAAGCAATCTGTACACAAAATTGCTTCGTGTTTTTTTTAGTGAAAGATTGCTTTGTCGTCGTACCTCCTCCTCGCAATGACCTTAGCGTGAATACGTGAGGCCCGCAAATTATTTTTTCGGGCAGGGATGTGGAAGGTGGCTGCCTTAGCAGCTAGCACAAAGTGCCAGAGCGAAGCGGAGCCTGTAGCAGCCCGACCCCGAGTGCGGCACTTTGCAGAGCCTTTCGGGGGCACGCCCCAAAAAAAGTTTTTTCTAGGGCTCTTTGCAATTACATTTGTCAAATATTATTGTTATCAAGCATTTATCCTAGATACATGGTTTTATCGAAGCTTAAAGCGCAACTATTCTTTTGCCTTTTATTTTTATTGTTTTGTATTGATTTTTATCATTATCAGTTTTTTCAGCTTCCTTACGGTATCCACGAATGGTCTAATGGCGAGCGCTTGTCCCTAGCCTACGGTTTTTATGATGATGGGATGAACTTTTTTAGACCAAGCACCTTTAACCAAGAGTCTATCAATGGTGTAGTGGGGCATGAATTTCCAATTCAAAGTTATCTAGCCGCCTTATTGGGTAAGTTATGGGGTAGAGGCGCGATTATGATGAGTTATAGAGCCATCAACATACTCCTCTTTTTGGGGGGCTTATTGAGTTTGTTTTCCCTCGTTTTTGACAGAACAAAGTCTTTTCTTTTCTCGCTCATACCACCTGTTTTTTTTATATCCTCGCCCATGTTTGTGGATTATGCCGGTGGTTTTTTGCCCGACCCCGCTTCGGCATCGATTGTGTTTATGGGCTTTTATAGCTTGTTTGCCTTTATCGATAAACCTAGTCGCCGTAGTATGGTCTTTACTATTGTGCTCCTGACACTAGCGACGCTAATCAAAACCTCCTCTATTATTTATCTAGCGGGCACTTTGCTCTTTTTTCTTTGGCATCACATACAATTAAGGCATAGCAAATCAAACTCAGATTGGTTGGCTTTGTTTTTGTTTTCGGCCTTTTCGGGCGCGCTGCTTTTGGGTTTTTACCTACACAATGATTACCTCAATACCCATTACCACGCAACTTTATTCCCCACCAAGCCCATGCCATTTAAGGGTTGGGATGATCTATCGATGTACCTCTCCTATAGCTTTAAGCATATATGGATGGCCGATTATTTCACTTTGCCTGCCTACTTATTCTTTATTATGGTCTTTTCGGCTATTATGCCCGTATTGCGTAGCGATGCTGCCTACAAAGGCCAAGCCTTCTTGGGGATTCTGTTTTTTGTACTATTGATTCCCGTATTTGGCATTATGGGCAACCAATTGCATGTGCACGACTATTACATTTTATGTATGTTTTTCCCACTTTTGGCCTTTTTGCTAAGCACGGCAGCTATAATCTTGCATCGCCAACTTGCAGGCAATGCTCAATATGCTATGATCAAAAGTTCTTTAATGGCTACTTTGTTGCTCTTGTATTGTTTTGCCAATTTTGGTGTGTATAAAAGACTCAATATTTACGAACCTAGGATAATAGAAGGCACGCGAACCTTGTGGATGAAGGATGGCAAAAGCATATTGGACGGTTTAAAAATACCGGCAACGGAGCAGATATTGGTTTTAAATGAAATGCCGCCTAACCAAGGCTTGTTGTTCTTTGATCGAAAAGGCTATATTTTTTACCATGATCGTTGGACGGATGCCGGTGCAGATAGCATCATAACCATGATGAAGGGCAAAAACCTAAAGATTGCAGTAAGCGAAAGCAATCGGGTGGCGGCCACAGAAAAAGCAAATCCTCAATTTTATCAGCGTTTTGAAACGCTGTATAGAGACGACAAAGCAACTGTTTTCAAGTTAAAATAGCCGAAAGGCTATTTTTTTTCGGATTGCTTTTTGCACTTTAGTAATATAGCCTTACTTTTGCGCAAAATTTTCCAACAACAATTCTTTTTAATATTATCATAGATGGCTAACACTGGTAAAATCAAACAAATCATCGGGCCCGTAGTGGACGTAATGTTTGAAAACAATGCACTTCCTGAAATTTATAGCGCTCTTGAATTGAAGCGTGACAATGGTGATGTAGTAGTACTTGAAGTACAGCAGCACCTTGGTGAGGATAGCGTACGTACTGTAGCAATGGATGCAACAGAAGGTTTGATGCGTGGTATGACTGTAGTTGATACAGGTCTTCCGATTACGATGCCTATTGGAGAGTCTATCAAAGGACGTTTGTTTAACGTAACAGGTGATGCTATTGATGGTTTGCCTCAAATCAGTAAAGTTGGTGGTCGTGCCATCCACGCTAAACCGCCCAAATTTGAAGAGTTGAGTACCGCAACAGAGGTGTTGTTTACGGGTATTAAAGTAATCGATTTGATTGAGCCTTATGCAAAAGGTGGTAAAATCGGTTTGTTTGGTGGTGCGGGTGTTGGTAAAACAGTATTGATTCAAGAATTGATTAACAATATTGCCAAAGGCCATGGTGGTCTTTCGGTATTTGCTGGTGTGGGTGAGCGTACGCGTGAGGGTAACGACTTGATGCGTGAGATGATTGAAGCAGGTATCGTAAAATATGGCGACAAATTCATCCACTCCATGGAAGAAGGTGGTTGGGATTTGAGCTCGGTAGACTTAAAGCAGTTAGAAGAGTCAAAAGCAACTTTCGTTTTCGGTCAAATGAACGAACCTCCAGGGGCTCGTGCTCGTGTGGCTTTGAGCGGATTGACGATGGCCGAATATTTCCGTGATGGAGATGGTACAGGTAAAGGTCGTGATATCCTTTTCTTCGTAGACAATATCTTCCGTTTTACCCAAGCAGGTTCTGAAGTATCGGCACTTTTGGGTCGTATGCCATCAGCGGTGGGTTACCAACCAACATTGGCTACCGAAATGGGATTGATGCAAGAGCGTATTACTTCTACTAAAAATGGTTCTATTACCTCTGTACAAGCGGTGTATGTACCTGCGGATGACTTGACCGATCCGGCTCCAGCAACAACCTTTGCGCATTTGGATGCCACAACAGTATTGTCTCGTAAAATTGCCGATTTGGGTATTTACCCAGCGGTAGATCCGTTGGATTCTACTTCTCGTATCCTTACAGCTGCTATTGTAGGTGATGCACATTATGATTGTGCCAACCGTGTAAAAAGCACCTTACAACGATACAAAGAATTACAAGACATCATCGCTATCCTGGGTATGGATGAGTTAAGCGAAGAAGATAAATTAGTCGTTTTCCGTGCTCGTAAGGTACAGCGTTTCTTATCTCAGCCTTTCCACGTGGCCGAGCAGTTTACGGGCCTTAAAGGAGTATTGGTGCCTATCGAAGAAACAATCCGTGGCTTCAATATGATTATGGATGGTGAAGTAGACGAGTATCCAGAGGCAGCCTTCAACCTTGTGGGTAGCATTGATGATGCTATTGCAAAAGGTAAAAAATTGATGGAACAAGCTAAAAATTAATTAAACGATTTGAAGATTTGAGAATTTGTAGATGTCATCATCCTATAATTTTCAAATCTTCAAATTTTCAAATCTTTTATAATGCAATTAGAAATTCTCACGCCTGAGCACAAAGTATTTAGCGGAAATGTTTATGGTATTCAATTACCAGGTATCGAAGGCTCATTCGAGATTTTGGAAAAGCATGCGCCCATGATTGCATCATTGGCTGCGGGCAAAATGAAAATTTTGAAAGACAAGAATAATACAGACTTGTACGAGATCACTGGCGGTTTTGCCGAAGTTATCGATAACAAAGTGTCTGTGCTGATTGAAGATGCCAATGCTCTAGGATAAATCAGAAATCATTTTAAAAAAAAGCCTTGTTGTACCCAAACAACAAGGCTTTTTTAATGCTCTTTTTGTACTCATACACAACAATTTTTTTTGCCGACAACCCCCAGAAAACTGATTAAGTTTGGCTAGAGCCGTCTTGCATTCTAAGCCTTTTCAAAGATTATTTACCCTAGGCTTGTTTTTTTACGTCTAAACAAACATCTTTGTTCTAAACTTCAAACATACTGTAAAAATGACCCCTTTAAGAAATACACTTCTTGCTTTACTGCTTATCATCAGCACGCCGGTTTTTGCACAATGGGTGCCTACGGCTAATCTCACTATTTTTTCTGAAGATGGGGCAAAATTCTTTCTCATCCTTAATGGCGAGCGCTATAATGATGTGGCGCAAACAAATATTCGTATCGAAGAATTGCCCAACCCCTATTACAATTGTAAAGTTATTTTTGAAGACAAATCGCTACCAGATATAAGTAAAAATGCCCTTATGCTTGCCGATGCCGATGGTAATTTGCAAGATGTAACTTACCGCATCAAAAAAGATAATAAGGGGAAAAATGTGCTGCGTTTTTATTCTCAAGTACCTGCACAGCAAAACATGCTGCGTCCAGCTAACTGCGCTACCTATCGTTTTGGAGCCCCCAATAGAATTGTGGGCAATGTTATAAGCACTACCACTACGAGCCAAACCAGCAGTGGTCCCGCCAATAATGTTAGTGTACAAATGGGTGGAATTGGTTTAAATGTCAATATTGGTCAACCGGTGATCACGAATACCACCACCACAACAGTAACAACTACAAGAACAAGGGGTATTGCTCAGGATGATTTTGCAGATGATGATTTTGAACAAGGTAATAATAGTAACAATGCAAATGGACGCAGAAGAGCAGGCTGTAATATGGCTATGAACAATGCCAATTTTGAAGAAGCAAAACGCACTGTTGCTGCTAACGGATTTGACGAAACACGCCTATCAACAGCCAAACAAATTGCCTCGTCAAACTGTTTAAACACCAATCAAATTGCCGCTTTAATCAAGATTTTTGGTTTCGAAGAATCCAAACTTGATTTTGCAAAATATGCTTATGATTTTTGTGTTGACCGCAACAACTACTTTAAAATTGCCAATTCTTTTTCCTTTGAAAGTTCTAAAACAGAATTAAACAATTACTTGCAAAGCATGAGGTAGTTATGCTCGTAAAGTAATCAAGCGCGCTGCCTGTTTTGTTGAAAACACAGCGCGTTTTTTTATAGATTTTTTACAAGAATTCAACCCTATCTTTACGAGAACTTTTAAAAAAGAAGATGTTTGTCATGAAAAATAGACTTGGAGCGGCATTGTTTATTCTTGCTGCCATTACCCTATTCGTTTCCTGTGTTCCACAAAAAAAGTTTTTGGCCATGCAGGATCGTGCCAATAGACTGAATAGAGACAGCGTTAATTTTTACAATCAAATTTTGGGGCTCAACGGTTCGCTCAGCAAATTGCAAATGGAGCAAGAAATGACCCAATCTAAATTGCAAAAAAGTAAGGAGCAGCTTTCTAACAGCAATGAAACCATCGCTGCCCAACAAGCCCGCTTGGCAGAATTGCAGCAACGTATTGAGCAGCAAAAACTTGCTTCTGAATCTTTACGGAAAAAAATTGCTGATGCAATGGGTAGTTTTAATTCTGATCAATTAACAGTCTCGCTTAAAAACGGTAAGGTTTATGTGAGCATGTCGGAGCAATTGTTGTTCGCCTCTGGCAGTGCGGAGGTAGGTGCCGAAGGTAATGCCGCCTTGGCAAGCTTAGCCAAAGCGCTTAATGAAAATACAGACATAAATGTCAATGTGGAAGGTCATACCGATTCTATACCTATTGCCAGAAGATTCGCAGATAATTGGGCATTGAGTGTAGCCCGGAGTACGGCGATTACCCGTATTTTGGTTAAAGAATACCAAGTCAACCCTATTAGAATTATCAGCAGTGGTCGCAGCGAATTTTTGCCAATAGCTGAAAATAGCACGCCTGAGGGGAGAGCTAAAAACAGAAGAACCGAGATCATTCTTGAGCCTAAACTGGATAAGATTATGGAGCTCATTGATGCGCAAAACAACGCGCAGGCACATTAACTGTAGGAAACGCTATTGCCCTTTTTATCCATGAAATTTTTTGTGTTTATTGTTCTTTCTATTTGTACTTTGGTCATTCCCTCCTCGGTAATGGCCCAGTCAAAATATGACCAAGCCCGTACTTTTTTAGATAGTAAAAATTACAAGAGTGCATTGCCACTCTATAAAGAATTGTACAGCGAAAACCCTAGTAATACCGAAGTTGGGCAAGAATATTTGCTTACCCTAATGGCACTCCATGACTTTAAAAAGGCAGAAGAACTAGCCAAAGACCAATTGAAAAAAAAGCCGAATCATCCGCTATCTATGCTCACGCTAGGTAGGGTGTATGAGGCGGATGGCAAAGTGAAAAAAGCAACGGAACAATATGAATTGGTCCTGAAGTATATCAATGGCGACGACATCCTTACCCAGCAAATAGCGAACGAATTTAGCAATGCCAATAAACACGATTGGGCAATTAAAGCATACGAAAGGGCAACCCAAGTCACCCAAGTGCCAGGTATTTATAATGCTGCACTAGCAAAGTTGTATAACCAAATAGGGAATACCGAAAAAGCCATAAGCCTTGTTATTGAAGCTAGGCAAAACCAGATGTTGATGAATGGCGATGAAAGTACGGAGACTACATTGCTGCAGTTAATGGGTAAGGATGTTGAAAAACAAAAGCTAGCACAGAAAGCCATTATAAAATTGGTGAATGCCGATCCGCAAAATTATTATTACACTTATTTGCTTACTTGGATTTTTTCGGTTCAGGATAATTGGAGTCAAGCATTGGTGCAAATTCAAGCACTTGAAAAGAGGAGTACCGAAAAGGGGATGCTGCTGTTAGATTTTGCTCAAAAGGCAGTGCAAAAAAAAGAGTTTGAAGTAGCTAAAAAGGCCTACAACACTCTTGTTGGCTATGGTGTGGGTAACCCAAGGTATGCCCTGGCAAAGGAAGGCTTGTTGAAGTTGCAATTGACCCAATTGCAACTTGAGCCCATTCTGTCGCTAGCGAACGTGCAGCAATGCGCTAAGGATTTCGAACAATATTTTTCTGAATTTCCAGACGCCTACGGTCGGCCCATACTCAATGATTATGCCTTGCTGCAAGCCCAATATGCTGGCAATACAGCCTTTGCCATAGCCCTGTTGCATAAGGCTATTCAGCAAAAGTCTGGCGACAAGTTTTTTGTTGGCAATTGTAAATTGCAATTAGGAGATTATTATATACTGCAAGAAAAAATTTGGGATGCAGCCCTGATGTATGCCCAGGTAGATAAGGCTTTTAGAGAAGATGCCATGGGTGAAGATGCTCGCTTTCGTAATGCCAAACTCTCCTATTACCAAAATGATTTTGATCAGGCTCAAGGACAACTTTCGGTGCTCAAGGCCTCTACTTCAGAACTTATTGCAAATGATGCCTTGTTTCTTTCGATACTGATTACTGAAAATATTCCTCCCGATAGCAATCTTACTGCATTAAAAAGATTCGCCTTTGCTGATTTGTTGCTTTTTCAGAACAAAACCAAAGAAGCGCAGGTTTTATTGGATAGTGTTGCAAAAGCATTTCCCAAAAATCCATTGGCCGATGATATTTTATTGCTGCATAGTAAAATAGCGCTCAAGCAAAAAGATTTTTTGAAATCAATCGACTACCTCAAGCAAATTGTAGAACAACACGGCAAAGATGTTTTGGCCGATGATGCCTTGTTTCAAATTGCCGAAATCAGTCGTGTGTATTTGAATGAACAAGTTACAGCCCAAAAATATTATGAGCAACTCATTATTGATTATCCGGGTAGTAGTTTTATCGCAGCAGCACGCGCACAATTGAAACAGCAGCCCATTTAATGGCCAATCATTACTCTGCACATAATTTAGGCAAAATTCTTGGGTTGTATTTACTCATTTCTTGAGCAATTGCTGCAATGTGCTGTGGTGTGGTGCCACAACAGCCGCCCACTAAATTTACCCAGCCATTTTGTGCAAATGAACCCACAATAGCAGCTGTTTGCTCAGGGTTTTCGTCATATTCACCCATAGCATTGGGCAATCCTGCATTAGGATAGGCACTAACATTGCAGGCTGCTAAATTGGCCAACTCTTCTACGTGTGGTCTCATTTGCTCTGCCCCTAGTGCGCAGTTGAGTCCAATGCTAATAGGGTTAGCGTGCATCATCGATACATAAAATGCTTCAAGTGTTTGTCCACTCAGTGTGCGACCAGAGGCATCAGTAATCGTACCCGATATCATTACCGGTAACTTTTCTTTTTGCGTGTCGTTGTAATACTGCTCAATGGCATAAACAGCGGCTTTGGCATTGAGTGTATCAAAAATAGTTTCTACCAAGAGGATATCTGCGCCACTTTCGTCTAATGCTTTAATTTGTTCATAGTAGGCCTCTGCTACCTCGTCAAATGTAATGGCCCGATATCCTGGGTTGTTTACATCGGGAGATAGGGACAAAGTTTTGTTCATGGGCCCTATGGCGCCAGCAACAAATTTTTGTGCCCCAGGATGTGTGCTTTTGTATTCGTCTATTGCTGCTCGTGCAACCTTTACGGCTGCTCTATTCATTTCGTCGGCATAGTCCTGCATGTCATAGTCGGCAAGAGATACCCTTTGTGCATTGAAGGTATTGGTTTCAATGATATCGGCTCCTGCCTCTAAATAGGCAAGATGGATCGCCTGAATAATTTGAGGCTGGCTAATGCTCAACATGTCATTGTTTCCCTTGACATCAAGATGCCAGTCTTTAAATTGCTCGCCACGATAATCTGCTTCCTCTAATTTGTATTGCTGAATCATGGTGCCCATTGCACCATCGATAATGAGTATTTTATTCGCCAGTAGTTGGGTGATTTGTTCCCTTTGAGTCATTGGATGTTTATTTATAAATAATACAAGGCAAAATTAGCAGCAACGAAGCACAACGTCAAAAGCTTATTTTGGTCCAGAAAGGTAATGATGGAATATTTCGAACAGAAAATAATTTTTTTAAGAAGCGAATTGGCAAGCCTATTGCGCCAACCGAAGTTGAGTGTAATGACCCTTTTCGCTATAGTGTATCCAAAATAAATGGTGGACCCTTCTTATACCCATGATCATTCGCAAAACGAATGCCTTCTATAAAACTGAGCAGCCAGTTGGGTACCTATCAACAATGGAATGCAGAATGCCTTAAATTTGCTAAAGTTTAAAAAAAACAACATGAGTAATGTAGAAGGGAGAGGTACCGATACACCTCCAAAATGGCGCGCTTGGATGCATATGGCTATGGGAGTAGTTTATCTATTGTTTGCTGCATTGATCTTCAATGTCAAAAAGTTTGCCAGTATCGACCTGGGCCCTGCCAGCGCCTATGTCTTTAGTGCGCTCCTAGCATTATATGGTTTATTTAGGATTTGGCGTGGATATACTGATCTTAAGCAGATTGGTGGGCAACAATAATTTAGTGTTATTTCCTGTTTTCCAATCAATTCAGAAGCCGCTGCCCGCTTATCTTTGGCCGCTGTTAAACTTCTGTTAGATTAAGCGCCTATTCAAACCTTCTCTAACAATTTATGTCTAAAATTGCAATGATGCAGTGGAAGAAAAATATACATATTTGGGTACTCGGCTTGGCCATTTTGGCGGCTTGTGGCGACGACGCATCTGTACCTAAGGTAACAGATACCCTGACTTCTGGCAGCATCAACATTTCAGTTGATGAAACCTATAAACCTATAATGGATGAAGAGCTAAAGGTGTTTATGAGCACTTATCCAGAGGCCAAAGTCACCGTAAGCTATAAGCCCGAATCAGAGGCGATTAAAGATTATCTAACAGGTAAAACAAAATTGGTAATCGTGTCGCGCGAATTGACAGAAGAAGAGAAAAAGTATTGTCTTGAAAATAAAAATGTACCCTCTTCATTAGTGCTGGCCAAAGATGCCGTTGCTGTAGTGCTTCATAAAAAGGCAAAAGACAGCACGTTTAGTAAAGTCCAATTACGCGGTATCTTGGCGGGGCAATACCAACAAAAATATACAGTGGTGTTTGACAATGCGGGCTCTAGCACCTTAAGGTTTATAAAGGACTCTATTATGAAAGGCGAGCCTTTGAGCAAAAATCTTTATGCGGCAAAAGGCAACCAAGAGGTCATACAGTATGTGCTTAAGAATCCAGAAGCTATTGGTTTTGTAGGTTTGAGTTACATTAGTGATACAATGGACTCTACAGCCGAAAGGTTTAGCACGGATGTTCGTATTGCAGGCATACTGAATGATAGCACCCAGCAATTTTATCAACCTTATCAAGCGGATATTGCCTTGAAGCTTTATCCTTTGGTGCGCAAAATGAACTATATAAAAAATGAAACGTATCCCGGCCTAGCAACCGGCTTTAGCAACTTTTTAGCATCGGATGTAGGACAATTAATTATGGGTAAAGCACGTTTAGTGCCTATGCGCATGAGCATCGTTATCCGTGAAGCCGCTATCAATACAGAGCCCCAATAATAAATCAACCAACAATTTTTTTATTCAATAAATAATGATGAACACAAAAAAATCAATTCTTGTTGCCGCAGCATTAGGCCTTGTTTGGGCTGCAAAGGCACAAACCGTAGAAGAGGGCATTAAAATGCTTCAATACGAGCGTTATGCAACGGCACAAAAAATATTGGAACCCCTTGCAGCAGGCAACGCGCGCGCCAATTATTACCTTGGATTAGCACAGTTGGGTAATGAAAATAAAGATGCTGCGCGCGCTACGTTCAGTAAATTTCCCGATGATGCGGCCAATATTGCAGGTCTTGCACGTGTTTTATTTACTGAGGGTAACAGTACAGAAGCCACTGCAAAGGCTTTGCAAGCTGCAAGTAAAGCCAAGAAGAAAGAATGGGAGCAACAAAAATTTGCTGCCGATGCCTTGGGCATAGAAGGAGGCAATCCTACATTGGCTATGGAATATTATAGCAAGGCCATGGAAAAAGCGCCTGAAAATGTAGACCTGAAAATTGGTTATGGCGACGCTGCACAAAAATTAGATGATGGAGGCGGAAAGGCCATGACGAGTTACGAAAATGTAATTGCTAAAGATGCCAAAAACTCATTAGCCTATAGCCGGATTGGTAAGTTGTGGTATGCAGCACGCAAATACGATAGTGCCCTTGTCAACTATGCCCGCGCCAAAGAGGTTGATCCTAACAATCCCTTGCCTTATCGCGATTTGGCTAACGCTTATTTTTATGTTGGTAAATATGAATTGGCCAAACAAAACAGTGATGAATACCTTAAGCTTTCTGATAAATCTGTTGAAGACAAAATACAACATGCCAATCTTCTTTATTTAGCAAAATACTATGCAGATGCGATTAAAGAGATGCAAGAATTAATTGCTTCTGGCGCAGAAAAGCCTTACATGTACCGTATTATTGGATATAGTCAATCAGAATTAAACGATTCTGTAAACGCACTGATAAATATGGATAAGTTTTTTGCCAAGCAAGATCCTAAGAAAATCTTGCCATCAGATTATATGTATTATGGTAAAATCTTAAGTCAAAACGGCAAAGTTGCCGACGCGGATATGTATTATAATAAAGCTATTGCAGCAGACTCTTCTAAAGACAAATCTGAAGTTTATCGTAAAATAGCGGAAGGGTTTATCGCGAAAAAAAATGTAGACGCCTACGCCAAAGCTGGAGAATGGTATAGTAAAATTAGTGCAGACAATCCCAATACCAAGGCGATTGATTATTTTAACTGGGGCTTGTATAAGTACTATGGCAAGCAATATGCCGAAGCGGCAAAAGCATTTGCCGCGATGCGTGCTCGTTACCCTGAACAGCCTTCGGCTCCCTATTGGCAAGGCCGTGTAGCTGCTGCGGTAGATAATGAGGGCAAAACGGGTGAGGCTCTACCCTTTTTCAACGATTGGTTGAATATTCCAGACAGCAAAGAGTACATCAAAAAGCCAGGAGATCTCAATAAGGCCTTCCAATACTTAGCACTGTATTATTACAACAAAGACGATAAAGCGCAAACGCAAGTGTATATGGATAAAATTTCGGCCATAGACCCTAATGATGCTTTTGTAAAACAACTAAAAGCAGCAATGGCGCCAAGAAAAACGCCTGCTAAAGCAAAGTAAGCGCATACAATTTACGAATAAAGCCCTCTGAACAATTTGTTACAGAGGGCTTTATTTTTAGTGGAGATGAGCGGCTCATTAATAGCCTCTTCCTACCTTTTGTTCTATATAGTTAATGAAGGCCTTATTGGAAACACGGTTGCCACCAGGTGTGGGGTAATTGCCTGTGAAATACCAATCGCCTTTATGATGAGGGCAGGCGTCATATAAACCATCAAGCGATTGGTAAATAATATCTACCTCTGCATTAACCTCTTCATCCTTTAAGAGCTCGGCGGTTTTCAAACTGATTTCTTTATTAGAAAAGGGGGCATAAATGGCCTTTACAAAATTTTCGTTCTGTAGTGTACCCTCTTGCTCTGCTTGCTTACAGGCGTTGTAGGTCTCGGTAAGTATATGCCCACGGCCAGATTCGTTGAGCAAGGCAACTGCGGCTTGAAATGCAATAAAATCGCCCATCTTGCTCATGTCAATGCCATAACAATCAGGATAGCGAATTTGGGGCGCAGAGGAAACAATAATGATCTTTTTAGGCCCTAATCTATCCAGCATTTTAAGAATGCTTTGGCGCAAAGTAGTACCTCTTACAATGGAATCATCAATAACGACTAAAGTGTCTACGCCCTTTTGTACTGTGCCATAGGTGATGTCGTAGACGTGCTGTACCATTTCGTCACGCGATGCATCTTCAGTGATAAAGGTGCGCATTTTCACATCCTTAATCGCCAACTTTTCGATACGTACTCTACGGCTAATCAGCTCTTCCATTTCCTCATCGGTCATGGTGTCGCGCTTGGCTTGTATTTTATTGATTTTTATTTCCTTTAAATAATCTTCAAGACCTTTAATGAGGCCATAAAAGGCTGTTTCGGCGGTATTGGGAATAAAGGAAACAATGGTATTTTTTAAGTCGTTGTTCAGCACCTTGAGCACTGTCCCAGCTAGATTACGGCCTAGTTGCATGCGCTCTTTATAGATATCGGCATCGCTGCCCCTGCTAAAATAGATGCGCTCGAAACTACAAGCTTTCAGTTCGCGTGGAGCCAAAATTTCTGAATGATTGAAATTGCCCTCAGCATCCACAATAATCGCATGGCCAGGCTTTAATTCATGAACCTCTTCTATGGGTATATTGAAGGTGGTCATTATCGCGGGCCTTTCTGATGCAACAATCACTATTTCATCGTTTTGGTAGAAAAAGGCTGGTCGAATACCATTGGGGTCGCGCATCACAAAGCTATCGCCATTTCCTACTAAGCCGCTACAAACATAACCGCCATCAAACAAAGTGGTGGCATTTTTTAGTGCCGAAACGAGGTCTAGTTTCTCTGGATTTTTGCTGTCCTCTACACAAAGGAAATGATGTATGGTTTCGATCATGGCGCCAAGGTCACTACCTGCAGGTGTGGTGATGTTTGGTTTTACCTTATCTAAGATTTCATCGGTGTTCACCAAATTAAAATTACCCGCCATCATCAAATTTCGGGTAGGATTAATGTCTGATTTGATAAAAGGATGGCAAAAATTCACGTCGTTTTTGCCTTGCGTACCGTAGCGCAAATGACCCAAAAGAATCTCGCCCATAAAAGGTAAATATCCTTTTAATAAACCGGGATGATTCGCTATTTCGGGATGTGATTTTTCTAATTCTGCCACTTGGCTGTGAATGTCTTGAAACAGCCGAGCAATAGCTCCAGATCCATTTAAGCGCATTCGATGCATAAAACGATAACCGGGTTCGGTGTTTAGTTTTACAGTGGCAATGCCTGCACCGTCTTGGCCTCGGTTGTGTTGTTTTTCCATCAACAAATAAAGCTTGTTGAGTGCGTAGAAAGTGCTGCCGTACTTTTGACGATAATAAGTAAGCGGCTTAAGTAAGCGGATATAAGCTAATCCGCATTCGTGTTTTATTGCGTCCGACATTAGAAGGCAAAATTAGGGCGCTTTTTGCGAAAATTATAGAAGTATTTGCAAATGAAAGCTTGTGGGCTTGTTTTTGCGGGGTATAGATAGGCCTAGCAGCCGCTAAAGAAACCCATTTCCCTAGTCTAACCCTTAATTATCCTGACTTATTTTTGTTTCCTGACTTCTTGCCCGACTCACTAAGACATAATTTTTATACAAATAAAAAAAATCGTATTGAGTTTTGTGCTGGGCTGTTTTGCTTTAAAGGCCAAAGCCCAAGTGCTTTCCTGTTATAATGATCTTTGTAAACGGCGTGCAATAGTAGCTTAATACAATAAATGCATGTCTGCCAAAGCAATTGCAGCAGCAGCTTCTACTACTACAGGCACTCTTAGGGCGACACATAAATCGTGTCGGCCTTTTATCCTAAAGGGTTCAACCGATTGTGTCTGATTATTCCAAGTGTTTTGCTCTTTTGGCGTACTGCTCGTAGGTTTTACGGCTACATCAAAGTACAGTTCGTTGCCATTGCTGATGCCTCCGTTGATACCACCAGCATGATTGGTTTTGGTGGCGCCCTTCTCGTCAATGAGGGCATCGTTATGCTGGCTGCCTGTCATTTTTGTTGCGGCAAATCCAGCTCCGAAAGAATTCCTTTTATAGCGGGTATTGAAAACACAAGATGGCTGATGGTTGACTCCAGGGAGTCGAAAAAGGGCTCACCCAATCCTATAGGTAAAGCACTTACAGAGCAGCGTACAATGCCACCAATGCTGTCTTGGGCAAGGACTGCATTGGCGATTGCTTCCTCGATATTGCTATGGCCGCCTGCCTCTATGAGCTCGGCATTGAAAGTAATATGGGGTAATATTTTTTTGGCTACAACACCTGCTGCTACTAGGGCCAAGGTTAGTCTGCCCGAAGAGTGTCCCCCACCACGGTAATCATTAAAGCCTCCAAATTTTTTATCCAAAACAAAATCGGCATGCCCAGGTCTAGGTGTTTGCTTTATTTCTTCGTAATCTGTAGAAATTGTATTGTTGTTTTCAAATAAAATGGTAACGGGGGCGCCAGTGGTTTTGCTGTTAAAGACACCACTAATTATTTGGGGCATATCTTCTTCTATACGGGTTGTAGTGCCCGCCGCTCCTGCCTTTCGTCTGTTGATATCTTTAAAGAAATCCGCTTGTTTAATGTCAATCCCCGCCGGGCAACCATCGATACAAATACCAATATGGGAGCCATGCGAAGCACCTAAAATATGAATGCGAAATCTTCTGCCAAATGTGTTCATAAAAAATTTTCTTCCCAAAAGTAAATAAAAAAAGCCGCCACATTTTTATTTAATGTGGCGGCGAATTGTATAAAGAGAAAAGGCTTTTATTTTTTCAATAATCTTCTTGAAGCGATCGTTTCATTGCCACTTCTAATGCTCAGTATATACATTCCTGTGCTCAATGCTGTAGTAGCTACACTCAAATATTGACTGTTGGCAATGGTTCCAAAAGCCTCGTTAACTAATACTTTACCGGACATATCTGTAATGGTCATCGATATGTCTATAGGTTTTTTGACAATTATTTCAACATGTACTTTATCCGTTGCCGGATTGGGGTACATGTTTCCAATTTCAATTCCCTCTGTTGTTTTTTCTGCAATACCATTTGTATTTTGGAACCAAAATTGATAAGGGCCATCTGCCCCAGGCATAGGTCTAGTAATGGTTTTGCCATTGTTAGATGTTGCTGAAATATAGTACTCAATAATATCAAAAGGCAGTACTCCAGCAGATGGCAAGTTAGCCAACCAATGGTTTCCAGGTGCCGACCACATGCCAATCGATTTCCAAGTAGTTGTTCCTTTCACTCTCCAATACAAAGTAGCAGAGGCAATGCCACTACGGTTGGTAATGATCGCATCCATCGGGTAGGCCGACTGATACCACACCACTCCCCGATAAGGAGAATGTAAAAAACGCACCGGATTATCCGCCGCCATTTCTTTGGTAATACAATGAATAGAACCCCCAGAGCCATCTAGATAGCGCATGTCAATGGGGACAATTTTATAACCAGGATATGCCTTTTTAATAGAGTCTATGGCTGCAGCATCACCTGCAGCGTTGCCACTAACCGCATCACTAAAGATGGGTTGAATAATGGTTTTGTTGACAATTAAATGGTTTGAGTAGGTGCGGGTATAATACTCGTAATCTGTTGCTGAAGTATACCAAGAGCCATCATCTTTGGTAGGAAATGGAATTGTATAAAAGTAATAGCCATATCCATTAAAGGTCTTTCTTGTTTTTAAAGTGTCGATATTTTTATTGGCTATGGCATAGTCTGTAAAGCCTGGTGCCGAAGCCATTGCTGGAGGCATTTTGGTATGGATAAAGGTGTTTTCGTCTGTCATGTCTAAGTACAAATCAATATGGCCCGTACCACCATCATGAGGCAATGCTGGCAATACATCTAGTCTTTTCAAAGCAAGATTGCTTTTGAGTGAATCATTGGAACGGCTGGGGCTATACCCGTTGTATAGGCTATTTTGGTAGTATACTGCATCCGTAGTAGCTAAGTTGCCTGCGCCATCTGACAACAAATTGCCGCCCTCTTGAAAAATCAATGACTGGGCAACAGGAATACCCAATTCGGCCCCCCATTTTTGGGTGAGCAAATTGTCATAATCTCTACCGGGGTAGTATTTAAAATCCACCCAACCTAACTTATCATCCGTATCGTAATAGTAATTGACAGGACCAAAGTCTCTTGCCCAAATATCATCTCCGTCATAAACAAAAAAGCGATAATTGGTAAGCGGAGTACCATTGATAGCCATACAAGCTTTAACAGCAGCAGAATCTGCAGCCTCCCAAACGGTGATATATACCTTAGCATTCGCTTTTTGAATGCCATCGGCAAGTTTAGTATATAATGGGGTTGTGGGCGAGCTGATCATCGTGTCTACTACCGGAATAGAAGACCATGTATAAGGCCAGCTAATAAATACCGCCTGCACTTCTTCGTATTCGCCTGTAAACCGAGCATCGTTAGGGATAATAGCAGTAGTCCCGGTTGTTTTTAAAGTTGAGGACGATTTAGTCTTGCTGCTAGACGCGGGTATTGGGGCTGGTTTGCGTTTATGCTCTTTCAAAAATTTTGCTTTACGCTCTGCAGGACTCATCGCTCTTAGCGCATCATAAGCAGCTTTTTTCTGTTCGGGGCTTGCTGGAACCCTGCTTTGCGCAAATGTGGAAACACTGGCAAAAGAAAGTAAGGCCATTAGCGCAAGGCTTATCTTTTTTATCATGGATTGATTACAGTTTAGAAATTTGAAATTACTTTATTAAATCTTAATTAATGCTCTTTTAGAAAATTTTGTGCCAACATACAGCGCAGGCTTCCGCCGCCAATCTGTTCGATTGTGGGGATGGATATGGGCAGCAGTGTAGCGTATTGTTCGATGGCTTCTATTTGTTTTTGGGTAAATGAATGATGTGCAGAGACTGAAAGGGCTAAGAATTGCTTGCCCTCTTTATTGCTTACAGCAAGCACATTAGCCCCAAAGGATTTGACTTGTGCAAAACTAATGTCAACTATTTCTTTGCCCGAATCCTTAATGCTGTTGATCAACAAATCTCTCTCTGCTTCATTCTTTACCGACTCCAAACAAACCACTACAAAGCCCTTAGCCACACCCATAATCACATTGGTATGGTACACATCTTGCCCCTGCTCATCAGTAGAAT
>JAXITL010000039.1:0-18156 GCA_034680125.1 Chitinophagaceae bacterium | reverse complement strand
ATGTTGCGCTCCATGTGGCAACGCGAAAAATTAGCGGCTGCAATGGGCGAAGAAGATGATAATATTCCCGAAGCGGTATTTGAAATGGCCATTAATTCAATTGATAAACAAGATATTATGGTGAGTGAACCCCTTGCCGAAATACATGTAAAACAAGGTCGTTATGATAAAGCAATTGAAATTTACAGAAAATTAAGTTTGCAGAATCCTGAAAAAAAGACGTACTTTGCTGCCAAAATTAATCATTTAAACAAGGAAAATTTATCATGATCACCCTCATTACTGTAGTTATACTATTGACTTGTGCTGTTCTTGCTTTTTTTATACTCATCCAAAATCCAAAAGGTGGTGGCTTGTCGGGTAGTTTCGGCAGTATGGGCACTCAAATTATGGGTGTAAAACAATCAGGTGATGTCATGGAAAAAGGAACTTGGACGGCAATGGGATTAATAGGGGCGCTTTGTATTGTTTCGGTTATGTTTTTTGAAAAGCCCAAAAAAATGGCTGAACCTAAAAAACAAGCTACGGAACAAACAAGTCCAAAACAAACAACGCCAGCACAAAAATAATTTTTATACTATTGAACAAAAAAACCGACAAATCCTGTCGGTTTTTTTGTGCCCTACTCATGCCATGAGTTGATTCCTTATCTTGCAACCTATACTTTATATCCAAAATGGCCACAAAATCTAAAGGAAAAAAATCAAAGAACAAATTGTTACAATTGTTTTCTGTAGTATTCATTATTGCTGCCCTTGTGGGAATGTATTTGTTTTTTGTACCCAATACAGGGGTTTTTGCGCAAGGTGAATTTCTATACATTCATACGGGTGCCACTTATGATGAGGTAGCCATTGAATTAGAAGAGAAAGGCTTTGTGCGTGATATGAATAGCTTTCATTTGTTAGCCAAGAATGCTGGTTTAGAAGATAAACTCAGACCGGGTAAATATCAAATCAAAAAAGGCATGAGCAACTATAATATTGTGCGATTGTTGCGCTCCGGTAAGCAAACGCCAGTACAATTGGTGTTGAATAAATTGCGGACCAAACAAGATTTTATCCGATTCGTCAGTACCCAATTGGAGGCCGATTCAACGGTGATGCAGCAGGTGTTTTGTGATGCAGCATTTTTGTCGCAGTATGGCTTGGATACCAATACT
This sequence comes from Chitinophagaceae bacterium, assembly GCA_034680125.1. GTDB lineage: Bacteria > Bacteroidota > Bacteroidia > Chitinophagales > Chitinophagaceae > Rurimicrobium. Next base: position 16,994 of record JAXITL010000039.1, on the reverse strand, counting down.
GCCATGTGTGCTATAATGCCCAACACCTATGAGTTTTTTTGGAATAGCAGTGCCGAAAAAGTCTTTAAAAAAATTGCGCAACAATATGTAGGATTTTGGAATGAGGAACGCAAGCAAAAAGCCAAACAAATGGGACTAACGCCGCAGCAAGTGATAATTGTGGCATCCATTGTAGAAGAAGAATCGAATAGTAAATCTGAGCGTCCGACCATTGCCAGTGTGTACCTTAATCGATTTCGAATAGGGATGAAATTGCAAGCCGATCCAACAGCAAGATTTGCTTATGGTGATTTTATGATTAAAAGAATTACGGGTGTTCAAACAAGTTTTTCATCGCCTTATAATACCTATAAAGTGGAAGGTTTGCCCCCTGGACCTATATGTACCCCTTCTGAAAACAGTATTCTTGCAGTGCTCCAGGCACCCAAAAATAATTTTCTCTATTTCTGTGCCAAAGAAGATTTTAGTGGTAGCCACAATTTTGCAGCAACCCTTCAGGAGCACAATGCCAATGCTCAAAAATACCATCAGGCGCTCAATGCGAGAGGCATTAAATAATACATGCTTTTAAGTCTTTATGTTCAAGATAATTATCTTAATAATAACGAGCTAAAATATTTTTTCCTAAAATTATTCACTACTTTTCTAATCTAAAAAATGTAGTCAATGGAAATAGTGAATATCAAAATAATGAATGGACCAAATTATTGGTCTATCAAACGACATAAACTTATAGTCATGCTGCTCGATCTTCAAGAAATGGAAGAACGTCCCAGTAATACGATTCCCGGTTTTTTAGAAAATTTAAAAGCTTTGATGCCCTCTTTATATAGTCATCGTTGTTCCGAAGACTGTGAAGGTGGTTTTTTTAAAAGGGTTGAAGACGGCACATGGATGGGCCATATTATTGAACATGTAGCACTCGAAATGCAAACATTGGCCGGTATGAACACCGGTTTTGGTCGTACCCGAGAAAGTGATCAGAAAGGCGTTTACCATGTAGTCTTTTCCTATATCGAATCTAAGGCGGGCGAGTATACAGCAAAAGCATCCGTGCGTTTAGTAGAGGCTTTAATCGAGGGCAAACAATATGACCTTGCAACAGACATCCAAAACCTTCGCGAAATAAGAGAAGAAGTGCGCTTAGGCCCTAGTACGGGTTCGCTTGTAGAAGAAGCCGTGCGTCGAAATATTCCTTTTATTCGCCTCAATAAAAATTCGCTGGTCCAGCTAGGCTATGGTAAAAACCAACGTCGGATACAAGCAACCATCGCGAGTACTACCAGTAGTATTGCCGTAGATTTAGCTTGTGATAAAGAAGGAACTAAAGACATTCTTGAGGCGGCCTCCATTCCTGTCCCTCGTGGTTTCATCATTACTGATGAGAATGAATTGGAAACAACTGCCAATAGGGTGGGGTATCCCATAGTGATCAAGCCTGTCAATGGTAATCATGGTAAGGGGGCAACAACCAATATTTTAAACTTACAGTCTGCCATTGAAGCTTTTGAAGCTGCTCAAAAATACTCCCGGAAAATCATTGTAGAAAAATATATCACGGGACGGGATTTTCGAGTACTGGTCATCAATTACAAATTTGTGGCTGCGGCCCTAAGGACACCGGCTGCTGTAATGGGTGATGGCAAACATACTATTGCGGAGTTGATAGATATTACCAATGAAGATCCGCGTCGGGGTTATGGGCACGAGAAAGTATTGACCAGTATTAAAATTGATGATGCTGTTCATTTTATGCTTGAAAAATATGGCTATAATTTAGGCACCGTGCCCAAAGAGGGCGAGGAGGTTTGGGTAAAACCAACAGCCAACCTGAGCACGGGCGGTACTTCTGAAGATGTAACCGATATTGTACATCCTAGCAATGTGGTGATGTGCGAACGTATCGCAAGGGTGATTGGATTAGATATTTGTGGTGTGGATATTATGGCCGACAATTTGAGCGAACCATTACACGAAGTAGGTGGAGCGGTGCTTGAGGTAAATGCAGCCCCAGGCTTTAGAATGCACTTAGAGCCAGCAAGCGGCCTTGCTCGTAACGTGGCCGAACCCGTAATTGATATGCTTTATCCTCCGGGAACAAGCGCAAGAATTCCCATCATTGCGGTAACAGGTACGAATGGTAAAACCACTACCACGCGCTTGATGGCCCATATTGTAAAAGGCACAGGACATACGGTTGGTTATACCACTACAGACGGTGTGTATGTTCAAAACCAAATGATGGTTGCGGGCGATTGTACCGGTCCTGTTTCGGCAGAATTTGTGTTGAAAGACCCAACAGTAAGCTTTGCCGTATTAGAAACAGCCCGTGGCGGCATTTTACGTGCAGGTTTGGGTTATCACCATTGCGATGTGGCTGTGGTGACCAACATTGCGGAAGATCATTTGGGATTACAAGGAATCGATACCATCGAAAAATTGGCAAAAGTAAAAGCTGTTGTACCCGGTACTGTTTTTCCAAACGGTTATGCAGTGCTCAATGCGGATGATGATTTGGTATACAAAATGCGCAAAGATTTAAGCTGCAAAATAGCCCTTTATTCGCTAGATGAAAACAATCCTCGTATCATAGAGCATTGCGCCAAAGGAGGCTTTGCTGCTGTATATGAGCATGGGTATATCACCATCATGAAGGGAACTTGGAAAATTAGAATTGAAAAGGTAACCAATATACCCATCACCTTTAATGGCAAGGCGGAGTTTAATGTGTACAACACCTTGGGTGCTACTTTAGCCTTGTATGTTTATGGTTTTAAATCCGAGGATATTCAATTAGGCTTACAAACCTTTGTGACTTCGCCTGCACAAACGCCCGGAAGGATGAATATTTTTCAATTTAAGAATTTTACCATTATGCTAGACTATGCCCATAATACGCATGGCATCATAGCTTTGGGTAAATATGTACGTTCGGTAGAAGCAAGTGTGAAAGTGGGTATAATTGCTGCTGTGGGCGATAGACGCGATGAAGACATTGTCTCTCTTGGGCAAGAATCGGCCAAGATTTTTGATGAAATCATTATCCGCCAAGATAAAAACACCCGTGGCCGTCCTACAACAGAATTGATTGATTTGTTGACAAAGGGCATCCGCGCTGTAAAGCCAGATATGAAGGTGATAGCTATTCCGAAAGAAAGTGAAGCCATTGATTTTGCCATCAACAATGCCGAGCAAAATGCCTTCATCACTGTTATTAGCGATGTTATTCCTGATGCCCTAGAACAAGTGAAGAGGTATAAGGATATTGAGTCGGGTATAGATGTGGATGCTTAAATTTTTTTTCGAACAAGGAAAGAAAAATTCCGCTTCATTTTATGGGAGCGGAATTTTTTTGTTTATCGGCTTGGTCATTTCTTCGGCTTCGTTGCCGTTTATGCTGAGCGTAGCCGAAGTACAGCGTCGAGGTTCGTCATTTCTTTGGGCTGGCTTAGCATGTGGTGTTTCACAAAAGCCTTCAAAAGGGCGTGGTCTTTGGTTTTTGTGGGTTTTTATGCTTTGAGTTTTTTATTCTTTATAAAACTTTTCTACGCCTATTTTATTCTTCTCTTGGTCAAACACAGTTACAAAATATAAGCCATTGCTCAACTGACTTACTGTTATAGGCTGCTGTGCCGAAATGTTATTTGTTTGTAGTACAATTTGTCCGAATGTATTGTACACCAATAACTCATTTGCGGCTATAGATAAGTGAATAGAATGCTGTGCAGGATTGGGATAAACCTTAAATCCTTCTTCAACAAGCGGAGGCAGTTCAGGAATACTCAGTGGATCGCATTGAGGATCCATATCACCCATACAGCCATTGCTATCCACTTTGAGCAACCAACCACGTTGCTCTGGAGCTTGAGCTGTAGCTAAAAGATTATTGTAATAACCTGCCATTACGATGCTTTTATCAGAGCAATGCTGAATGTCGTTTACCATTGAATAGCCCTTCATTGGGGTGTCGGTAGGCACTTGAAATTTGTGCCTAAACAATCTATCTCCCTTACTATTATATTTATGCAAATCTGCAAAAGTAGTTTTATCAATTGTGCGGGGGGATTCTGCGTAAAGACGAACCGAAAAAAATCCAGAATCTGCAGTAGCTAATAAACGAATACTACTTTGCCCTAAATTAGGAAAATAAAGAGTGTCGTAGAGTTTTTGCCATTCCAATGTACCATTGCTATGGAGTTTTACCAATAGCTCTTGGGCATACCAATAAGCATTCCATGTAGGGTGGGCAGAATCGCGGTCATACACATTACCCAAAGTAGGGAATACATAACCTCCATCGACAGTGCGTATGATATGCGTTGCGGCACTCATCATATTAGGGCTATTCCAGCGCCATTGCACAACCCCTGCCGTATCGGTGCGGAATACAAAAGTGCTGGACTTAAAACCTTTTGATTCGTATTGATACCGATCGCTTACACCTGTCAATACATAACCGCTATCATCGGCAATTAAACTGTAGGCAAGCTTGCGAGGGAAAAAACCCTCTGTATAAGTCTTTTCCCAAATTATGTTCAGTGCTGTATCAAATTTGGTCAGCAATTGTTTGGTGCTTGTCTTGCTGTCATAAAACGAACTATACATTGCAAGGTTGTTACCATCAAAAGCTATTGCTTTTGTGATCATGAGGCTATCTGTAGCTAAAGGATAAGGGTTACGATAAGCCTTAAATTTTACCAAATTACAACCACTATCCACCAAAAATATAAAGGAATAATTACCCCTGCCATCTGGAAAATCAAAATCACCCACTACAGCAAAACGATTGTCATTAATTTTTGCAATAGCTGCTTGGCGTGGGTACATAGTGCAGAGTGGGTATTCTGTTTGTTCTATATAGTTTGAGTTGAGAATCTTCCCTTCTTTATCAAATCTTGTAATCCTTACGCCCGAAATAGCTTTTGTGCTGTCATTGGCATAAGCTACCGTCATAAAGCCTCCATTATTGCCTTGTGGGCTGGCGGCTGCATAGATAGAGCCAAAGGCATTGTTTGTGTAGAGTCTGTTGAAATAGGGTTGAGCTTGGCTATCTGTGCTGTAGCTGATTAGTACTACAAAGAGATAAATAAAGTGTTTCATACGTTGTGATTAAAATGTAATATAATGATTTTTCAGTCGTTGTTGGTGTTTAGAAATTATTTTTCATAATTTCCACCGACAACATAAAATCCACACCGTAACTTGTCATCCCGACGATAGGAGGGAACTATACAATAAACCATTGAAGAAATATTTTGTTTATATCATTTGCAATCAGCAAAAAAATGTGCTGTATGTTGGCATCACCAATAATTGGCAAAAGCGCATTGCCGAACATATAGCCGATGCCGAAAACTTAAAACATTCTTTTGCAGGAAAATACAATTGTCGCTACTTGTTGCACCTCGAAGAATTTATGTTTGTTTATGATGCCATTGCTAGGGAAAAAGAAATTAAGGGTTGGAATAGGCAGAAGAAAGAAAAGCTAATTACCGAACACAATCCAGATTGGATTTTTTTAAATGAGCATGTATAGATCCCTCCTATCGTCGGGATGACAGCATGTGGTGCTTTTGGGATGACCACCGAGCTAACGGGGCAAGCAGCTTGTGTGGTTTTATTTTACACTCCAATCGCCTGAGGGATAGCAGCGAATACCCCGCAGTGATAGCGAGGAGTAGCAGCGAATAGCCCGACCCCGTCCTTCTTCAAGTTCACAATATGACAGGTTTAGCTAAAGGACGGGGTCAGGCCCCAATATTTATAATCCATAAAGAGCAGCCAATGTCATTGCTTAACTTTATTATCTTTGCCACCAAGGCATTGAAGAACATAATGTCCCAAAATCGGTCACAAAGCACAACAGCACCATGGAATTAAGTAAGAATTTTCAACACAGCGAAGCAGAACAAAAATGGTACCAACATTGGATGGACAAAGGGTATTTTTATTCCACACCCGATGAGCGTCCAGCCTATACCATCGTTATGCCTCCGCCCAATGTTACCGGTATATTGCACATGGGTCATGCCCTCAATAATACGGTACAAGATGTGTTGATTCGTCGTGCCAAAATGCAAGGCTTTAATACCTGCTGGGTGCCCGGTACCGACCACGCCTCTATTGCCACCGAAGCCAAAGTGGTGGCCATGTTGCGCGAAAAAGGGATTGATAAAAATAAATTGAGCAGAGCAGAATTCTTGGACTATGCTTGGGAATGGAAAGAAAAATACGGTGGCATCATCTTGTCGCAATTGAAAAAATTAGGTTGCTCGCTAGATTGGAATCGTACCCATTTTACGATGGACAAAGAATATTACGCAGCGGTAATGCGCGTATTTGTAGAGTTGTACAACAAAGGCCTCATTTATCGTGGGGTTAAAATGATTAATTGGGATCCGAAAGCCAAAACAGCGCTGAGCGATGAAGAGGTGATGCACAAACAAACAAACTCTAAACTCTATTATGTTCGCTATAAAATCGATAGTAAGGATGAAGAGTATATCACCATTGCCACCGTTCGTCCAGAAACCATCTTGGGGGATACGGCTATTTGCGTGCATCCCGAAGATCCTCGCTATGCCCACTTGCGCGGTGAGTATTGTTTTGTGCCTTTGCTGAACCGTCGCGTTCCCATCATTTTTGATGAGTACATTGAAATGGAATTTGGTACGGGTGCTTTGAAAGTGACCCCTGCACATGATATCAATGATTACAATCTTGGTTTGAAATACAAATTGCCTGTTATTGACACACTCAATGAAGATGGCACGATGAGTGAGGCTGCAGGAATGTACATAGGAGAAGATCGTTTTGCGGTGCGCAAAAAAATCATCGAAGATTTGAAAGCTTCCGGTAATTATGTACAAGAAGAAGACTATAGCAACCAAGTAGGTTTTTCGGAAAGAACAGATGCGGTAATAGAGCCTCGATTGAGCATGCAGTGGTGGTGCAATATGGGCGAAATGTCCAAGCCCGCATTGGAGGCGGTGATGAATGAACATGTTGCATTCTTCCCTCCGAAGTTTAAAAATCTGTATCGCCATTGGATGGAAAACATCAAAGATTGGTGCATCAGTCGCCAGCTATGGTGGGGCCAACGCATACCGGCATGGTACGATGCAGAAGGCAATATGTATGTGGGCGAAACCGGGCAGAATGCCTATGAACAATACAAAGCCGCCAACCCTAATGCCAAAGAGGGTGATCTGCGCCAAGACGATGATTGCTTGGATACTTGGTTTAGCAGTTGGCTGTGGCCCATGCAAGTATTTGGTTGGAACGAAAACCCCGACAATAAAGAGCTTGCCTACTATTATCCCACCAATACTTTGGTAACAGCTCCTGAAATTATTTTCTTTTGGGTAGCACGCATGATTATGGCTGGTGAAAACTTTTTGGGTAAAAAGCCATTTGATAAAGTGTATTTCACCGGTATTGTACGCGATAAGCAAGGGCGTAAAATGAGTAAATCACTGGGTAATTCTCCTGATTTGCTTGAACTGATTGAAGTGCATGGTGCGGATGCGGTTCGCTTCAGTGTTATGATTGCTTCGCCTGCCGGCAATGATTTGTTGTATGACGAAACCATGCTAGAGCAAGGTCGTAATTTCTGCAACAAAATGTGGAATGCCCTGAAATTGGTGAAAATGTGGGAAGGACGGGTTAGTACAGAAGTGAATACCGATGATACTTTTGCTATCGATTGGATGCAAGAACGCATCAAGCAGGTAGAATTGAGCATCGAAGATTTATTGAAAGATTTCCGCCTCAGCGAAGCCTTGAAAAATATTTATTCGCTCATTTGGGACGATTTCTGCTCCTGGTATTTGGAATGGGTAAAACCAGGTTTCGAGCAGCCGATGTCGGCCATGGTATACAATAAAACCATCGATATTTACGAATCGCTTTTGCAATTGTTGCATCCTTTTATGCCTTTTGTAAGCGAAGAAATTTATCAATTGTTGCGCCAGCAGAGCGATGATTTGATGAACAAACAATTAACGGCTTTTGGTAAGCCAAATGCTGATTTACTAGTACAAGGAACCAAGCTACAAGAGTTAATTACCGCTGTGCGTGATGCGCGTGTAAAAAATAATTTGAAGCCAAAAGATGTCATCAAGCTAGCAGTAGACACCCAGGATCAGGCTTTTTACAATAGTACCAAGAACATCCTTGGCCGTCAAATCAATGCCGATGAAATTGCTTTTACAAAGGATGCCATCCAAGGTTCTATATCCTTAGTGGCTGGTATTGATAAAGTGTATATCAGCAGTAATGTAGCCATTGATACCACTGCCCAAAAAGAACAATTGCAAAAGGACCTTGATTATCAAAAGGGCTTTTTGATGAGTGTGGAAAAGAAATTAAGCAATGAAAAATTTGTGGCCAATGCCAAGCCCGAAATTTTAGCATCGGAGCGCAAAAAACAAAGTGATGCCCTTGCCAAAATCAAAACGATTGAAGAAAGTCTCAGTTTATTATAATATTGAACATTATGAAACGACTAATATTTTTGTTGCTTGCTGTCATCAGCTTCGGAATTGTATTCGCGCAAACAAAAAAAGCAAAACCTAAAGCGACTAAAGCAGCACCCAAAGCCAAATATCCTTTTAAGGCATCGCCTGTGTATTTGGGCAATACCGATTTGCGTGGAGGGCTTTTACCCAAATTGATTTTTGATTCTTTGGTTAAAGAAGGACTTACCGCAAAAGATTCAGCCGGCACAGTGGGCAAAGTGGTGGAATTCCGGATTTATTACAAGCAACGCATGCTCTATGAAGATTCGGTAGGTAATTATTATACCGATATAGAAATGTTGACTGACCTATCGAAAAGCAATAAACTCAACGCTTATGTAGCCCTGCAAGACCGCACCAAAAAGGGCGATACGGCTATCTTTGACGACATCTTGGTGTTGTTACCCGATAGTGTTTTGGTGCAAGGAGTGGGTATGAAATTTGTGATTGGCAAATAAGAATTGTATTCTGAAAAAACCAGCCTTTTTTCTCAAATATTTGGCTACTTTTGTGCCTCATTTTAATCCTAATTTTCAATCTAAAAAATTATACATTTTATGGCTTATGACGTTATCGTAGTGGGTAGTGGACCAGGTGGTTATGTTGCAGCAATCCGTGCTACACAATTGGGTTACAAAACAGCAATTGTTGAGCGCGAAAGTCTTGGTGGTATTTGTCTTAACTGGGGTTGTATCCCTACCAAAGCCTTATTGAAATCGGCTCAGGTATTGGAATACATCAGCCATGCACAAGATTATGGTATTACCGTAGATGGTGCAAAGCACGACTTTGATGCAGTAGTAAAGCGCAGTCGTGGTGTAGCCGATAAAATGAGCAAAGGCATTCAGTTTTTGATGAAGAAAAACAAAATTGACGTGTTGAATGGCAATGGAAAATTAAACGCTAAAAAAGAAGTTGAAGTAACTGGTGCTGATGGCAAAACAACTGCCTATGCAGCCAAACACGTTCTATTGGCTACTGGTGCGCGCAGCCGCGAATTACCAGCATTGCCGATTGATGGTAAAAAAATTATTGGCTACCGCGAAGCAATGACCTTGCCCAAACAACCTAAATCGATTATAGTAGTGGGTAGTGGTGCGATAGGTGTAGAGTTTGCCTATTTCTACAGTGCAATGGGTACTGAGGTGACCATTGTAGAATTTATGGATAGAATCGTTCCTGTAGAGGATGCTGATATCTCAAAAGAATTAGAAAAATCTTTCCGCAAAAAAGGTATTAAAGTAATGACCTCATCTTCGGTAGAAAAAGCAGATACGAGCGGTGCTGGTGTAAAAGCAACGGTAAAAACGGCTACTGGCGATGTAGTGCTAGAAGCGGATATTTTATTGAGTGCTGCAGGTGTGGCTACTAATATTGAAAATATTGGTCTTGAGGCATTGAAAGTTACTACCGACAAAGGAAAAGTAATTGTTGACCCTTATTACAAAACCAACGTTGAGGGTATCTATGCCATCGGCGATATCGTTCCGGGTCAAGCATTGGCACACGTGGCGATGAAAGAAGCGGTTATTTGTATCGAAGCGATTGCTCACAAAGAAGGTAAATTCCATCACCAACCAGAAGCTTTGGATTATGGTAATGTACCAGGCTGTACTTATTGCACGCCAGAGATTGCCTCTGTGGGTATGACCGAAAAACAAGCTAAAGATGCTGGTTACGATATCAAAGTGGGTAAATTCCCCTTCTCTGCTAGTGGTAAAGCTAGTGCAGCAGGCGCTACCGAAGGTTTTGTAAAAGTGGTGTTTGATGCTAAATACGGCGAATGGTTGGGTTGTCATATGATTGGTGCTAATGTTACCGAAATCATTGCCCAAACCGTTTCTTCACGCAAATTAGAAACAACTTATCACGAGCAGTTGGATGTCATTTTCCCTCACCCAACAATGAGTGAAGCTGTTAAAGACGCAATTGAAGTTGCGCTTGGCGAAGCCATCCATTTGTAAAATATAAATTCTTTAAATAGTAAAACCCCAATAGTTGAAAAGCTATTGGGGTTTTTTCATGGGGCAATATAATTTGTAATTGGAAGTGTTATCGATTAGTGGGGCTTTATTAAATGGAATCTAAGTTATAAATCTTCTGAAGATTTCCAGAAACATTCGATACCTTATACCTGAATGAAGTTTGGGAGTTGCAACGATGGAAAGTAATCAAATAAACTTTTTCAACTATTCATATTCCGGCAAATGCGCCAACCACTCAATATTTTCACCCAGTACACGCGCGCAATGAGATTCAATACCATTACTGAGTAGCCAATAGGGGCAAGGGATTTGGCTATGGTATTGCAGCAATTGTTGTACAGTGCTTTGGCTAATCGCTATTTCAGGTGCTTTACATTCTACCAATAGCCAAGGCTGCTGCTGGCGGTTGTGCACCACAATATCATATCGTTTGATGAGGCTACCATATTTTACTTGTTTTTCTACCGCAATAAGGCCCACTGGGTATTGCATGGTGTTGGTAAAATAATGCAATAAGGCCTGCCGTACATATTCTTCGGGTGTGAGTACCATCCATTTTTTGCGCACAATATCCCATACTTTCCGAGTGTTTTCTTCGGTTTTGATATTGAGTTGCAGATTTTCTAAAAGGGCTAATGGTAACATGGATGGCTGCAAAATAAAGGCATTTTGTAGTATTGTTGCAAAGTTCTAATATTGTTGTACCAATCCTTATTTTTCTGTCTATGGTTTTGTCTTTTGCTACTTGTGCTGTAAGTGTGTTGCCACTGCGTAAAGAGGCTTCGCACCGTGCCGAGCAAGTGAGTCAATTGCTCTATGGCGAGCGTGCCGAAATATTGCAGGTCAAAGACGATTATTGGGCAAAAGTGCGTTGCCTTGCCGACGAGTATGAAGGTTGGTGTCTATTAGGTCAATTGCACATCATCAGCAAAAGAGAATTTCATAAAGAACCCAAATTTATTGCCCAAGGTTTTGGGAACAAACTCATTTGTGCGGAGGCAGAGATCCTATTGCCGATGGCTGCTTGCTTGCGTCCGAGTAATTTTTTATTGGGCGGAGTGAAGGCTAAGTATAAGGGTAAAAAAATACTCATTAGCGACTTGACACCCAGTGCCGAGGGTATCGAGAAAATTGCAAGCTCCTTTCGCTGTGCCCCTTATTTGTGGGGCGGTCGTAGCCTAGAAGGAATAGACTGCTCTGGGCTAAGCCAAATCGTAATGAGGATGAATGGCATCACTATTGCCCGAGACGCCTCGCAGCAAGCCTTACAAGGCGAAACCATTACTTTTTTGCAAGAGGCTCGTTGCGGCGATTTGGCCTTTTTTGCCAACGCCGATGGTCGTATAAACCATGTGGGTATTTTACTCAACGAGCAGCACATTATCCATGCTACTGAAACGGCTGGCCAAGTGGTGATTGATAAAATAGATCAAGAGGGTATTGTCAGTAAATTATTGCGTAAGCGCACGCACAGCCTCCGCTTGATTAAGCGTTATTTCTAAGCATCATTATTCTATTAATGCCCATACTAATGGTATGTTCAACCGTGAATACACTTTGGATATTCGAGAGTGCCTCTTTCCAGTTGTCTTCGTTGTTGATAATAAAATTGAAGACTAATACACTTTTATTATCGCTCAGTAGTGTTTTGCATTGTTGCAAAAAGGAAGTGGTACTGACAAATAGGGGTACAATTCTATCCTGAAAAACATCCAAAACAATCAAGTCGTAAGTAGCCTTATGTTGGCCTACAAATTGCTGTACATCAGCGTTTATCCATTGGCAGGGGTATTTCGTTTCTGCCTCAATAATGTCTTTTCCCCAACTAATAATTTGAGGGTCGATTTCTACCAAAGTGCTGTGTATAGGCAGTCTTAGCTTGTGTAAAATAGCCACCGCACTACCTAGTCCGCCACCCAATACCAGCATTTTTTGTTTTTGAGGCAATTCTTTTTTGAGGTAGTTAAAGGCTGCACGAAGAGGGCGATAGGCTGCTCCGTCAGAGTACAAGGCGGTGGCGGCGCTCAATTGCCATCTTCCGGCATATCGATACAAACCTAAATGGGGCGTTGTTTTACCCACAGCACTATCTACCTTTATAGGGTAGAAATAACTAAAAAATCGTTGTAGGAGATTGATGGTCAAAACGATGGAGAACTTTATTCGTTATCCTTACGCTTTTTGTCCCTTTTTTTGAAAATGGGCACTTTGCTTTCGCTACCGGTAATCAGACGTGTAATATTTTTGTGATGTGTCAACACGACTAATGCTGCTGTGCCGATGGCAAATATTTTATAGCTCAGTTCTGGTTCGCGAAAGATAAAAAGGATTAATAGCGGAAAAGCAATACTAGCGCTGATAGAACTCAAAGAGACATAGCGAGTGGCCAAAAGCATCAACATAAACACACCTACCAAACTTACCGCTACTAAGGGTTGAATACCCAATATCATCCCAAATAAGGTTGCAATACCTTTACCACCACGGAAACCAGCAAAAATGGGGAATATATGGCCCAATACTGCTGCGATACCCAACATTACTTGCAGATTTACAAAGGGTTCTGAGGTCCAGGCATATGAGGAAACAAGAGAGAGTTTTACGGCTAAAAAACCTTTGAGCATATCGGCAACCATAACAATGATGCCTGCATTTTTGCCTAAAATTCTAAAAGTATTGGTAGCGCCAGCGTTTCCGCTGCCGTGTTCGCGGATGTCTATGCCATAAAATCGTTTACTTACGAGAACCGCAGAGGAAATAGAACCGATTAAATAAGCTAAAACAACGAGCAGTATATCGAGCATGTAAAAATCCTGTTTTTATAAGAGTTACAAATATAATGCTATTTTTGGGAAATGGAATACTTAGCCACTCTGTGTTGCTGAGCTGATTCATTAATCTATTTTAAATAAAAAATATTAGTTTATGACAGTGCGACTCGGCCGACAATGTAGGATTGGTTTCATGACCCTATTGTTTTTCTTTTATGCTACAGGACCTAGCTGGGGCCAAAAGGCTGCAAAAGATTATATCGAAAAACATAAGTTTACCGCCATGTCTTTGTCCAAAGAGTCGGGCATACCTGCCAGTATTATCCTTGGGGTGTCAATGATCGAATCGGGCATGGGCAAAAGCAGAAATTGCACCTTACTGCATAATTATTTTGGCGTCAAAGGCAAAAATCAACTTTCGAAAATTGCGGGAGCACCTCGCTCGGCTTACAAGCAATATCCCAATCCAGGGGCCTCATTTAAAGATTTTGTGCGCATTGTGAAAAGTAAAAAATACTACCCGACGTTAAAGGGTGTAAGCGATTATGAAAAATGGCTTATAGCGATGAATCAATATGGCTATGCATCGGCCAAAGGAAAATGGATTGCAGAGATCATTTCGGTGATTAAAAAATATAAATTGGATGCCATTGACCGTGAGGTGCTCGTTTTTGATGATGATAGCTTCCCTATTTGGGGTGTCGACTCCACAAGGCGACTAGACATGTTAGAAGAGATTCAAAAGGGTAAATAGCAATTAATACCCCAATTTATGCGACATTTTGTAATGCCTTTTTGTGAAAGAGCTTACATGTCCTTTGAAATAAATATATTGTTGAACCTCATTAAGCCTTTATTTCGGCTGCTTTTACCATCCAGAGCAGAGCAAATAAATAGACGAAAACCCCTAATTGCACTTCAAGCATAGGCTCCACCATTAGGCATATAAATAGGGCAAACCAAGTGGCAAAAACGTAAAAACCATTTCGATTACGTTTTAAATGGGCTATGGGGTAAAACAACCAAACCAAATAAACGACCAATGTAATGATGCCACCCACCAGGCATACTACCATAGCTTGGTTATGGGGTACAATCATCTGTTCTGGCTTAGTACTAGGGGAAAACTCTTGGTATTTTTCTTTCATCGCTGCTCTCAAATCTCCGGCACCCACACCCATAATTGGATTTTCCTGTATGATTTTACTAGCCATTTTGTAAGAGATTAATCTGCCTATATCAGAATATCCAACACTTTCATTGCCTTTTTTATACTCATTAAGGCTATAAAGTCCATATTCAATTTTTAGCCTAAAAGAGGGAATATTTTGGTAGGCAATAAAAAGCAGCAATAAAAAGGATGCGATAATAGAAGATCCTAAAGCGACCTTTTTACGAAAAAACAGAGCCAATACATACAATATTAAAAAGCTATATAGAACTATTAAACCACTCCGTACAGCCAAAATATGTAAATAAAGGGCTAGGAAAATGATGGTCAAAATGAGCACTATTTTCTGCCATTTTATAGAAATTTTCTTAAATATAAAGCAATTCCAAATGACGCTCAGGGCTATAAAAACACTGAATCTTATATGGTCTTTATAGGCTGGGGTAGTGAGCACCTTAGAGTAGAAATAGCCTTTTAGTATTTCGTCTGTATTTTTAAAATAAAATGATAAGGAATACATACAGCCTCCAACAGCCAATGCGCTAATGCCCCAGCTTAGCCATTTGAGGTGCTTTATGGTCAATCCAGGTAAAACGCCAAAGGCAATCGGTAAAATAACAAAAGCATATTTTACTTGAAATCGCTCTTGCCAATAAGGTATATCTTCGCTCCAAAAATAGGAAAGGGCATATAAACCTATCCAAGCCAATCCTAAAAACCACCATTTTTGCTCCCTAACTTTGCTAGCCTTTACATTCCAAATGGCGTTTAAAAAAAACAAAAACATTGCAAGAGACAAAATAGCCCTACCAGCTAAAAAACCATAAACCATTGCTATTGATAAGCATATGGCAATGCCTTGTTGGTATGCGGTAAAGAAATTCTTTAAATTATTATTTTGCACTAATTTTGATTTCGTTAATGGAAAAGAACGCAAATGTCGCTAACTTATTATCAAGATGAAAGATAAATCGCTTTCTTTTTTTTCGCCCAAGGCGCTTTTGCTTTTGTATCATACAGTCAAATATCTTCGATGGCAACAAGTGTTTTATCGATTATACTATCCTTTTAAGCGATGCCTTTATTTTTATATAAAAAATAAATCTTCGTTTAGGCCTGATGTAGATCTTCCAAACGATACAGCCTTTTACCTTTATTCGAACGACAAAGACCTGTATATTCCTGCTAGCCAGACCTTTACTTTTCTGCATCAGACACATTGTTTTGCATCCCAAATCAACTGGACCTTCAAGGATAATGGTTTACTTTGGTCTTTCCATTTGCACTATTTTGATTGGTTAAATGATGATCAAATTAGTGTAGAATCCAATTTAGGTAGTATTTTTCAATACATTAATAATCATGATAATAGCTATTTATTTATACACTCTTATCCTGCCTCCATTCGTATCGTTAATTGGATAAAATTCCTACTAAAAAATAATCTATATAATGATTCTGTTATCGCTTCTTTGAGATCTCAGGCTCATAGGTTGTATCATTTTCCCGAATATGATATAATGGGTAATCATTTGCTTCAAAACGGCATAAGCCTAGTTTGGGCGGGTGTTTTTTTGAATGATAAAAGGATTGTAAGAAAAGGAACTCATATTCTTCAGGAGCAATTAGAGGAACAAGTTTTAGCAGATGGGGTTCATTTTGAGCATTCGTTTGCTTATCAATCTATTCTTGTCAAAAGCTTGATGGATTTGATGCTTTTTTTAAAATCCAAAAATGAATTTAAATTTTTATTTAATGAAATAAAATTCAATGTAGAAATAATGCTATCTACACTATCTGTTTTGGTAGATAAAGAGGGATTCTATCCCAATATGAATGATAGCAACAAAGAAATGTCTATATGTTTTTTTGAATTAATGAATGTGGCACAGAATTTGTCTATTAGTTTAAAGGATGCTTCTTTTCGTCAATGTGGTTTTAGGTTGATGGGGCAGCATCTAAATTATAAGCTACTCTTTAATACGGGTATCCTAGGTTCAAATTATCAAGCTGGACATGCACATGCAGATGCGTTTACTTTTACCTTAACGGTAGATTCTTGTCCCGTAATTGTAGATCGGGGTGTGAGTACTTACAATGATAATGAAATTAGAAGGCTGGAGAAGGGTACAAGTGCACATAATACACTTTCCGTCGATTCTGCTAATTCTGCTGTATTGTGGTCCTCATTTAGAATGGCTAAGCGGCCTTCTGTTTTTTGTTTAAGTAAAGACTTAAGTTTAATTGATTATAAGCATAATGGCTATTTTTATAATTATAAAATTTGGCACAGAAGAACAATAGAGCACACAGAAAATGGTATTCAAATTACCGATTTTTTAAATGGTTGGAAGGGTCAGAAGGCGCAGTTGTTTTATCACTTTCATCCAGATATACAGCTTGAAGGAAATGAGCATGGAATAAGGGCGCACAATATGTATTTGGGTTTTGTTAATTGTTCTTTTAGCGTTGAAGATTATTTATTTTGCGAAGGTTTTAATTGTACCCGTGTTGCCCAAAGAATTGTTTGTATCGCAGAATCAGATGT
>JAXITL010000038.1:0-18281 GCA_034680125.1 Chitinophagaceae bacterium | reverse complement strand
TCGTTTAAAAAGCGATAATTAAATGTAAAAGCATCATCTTTTGCTTGTAAAGAAATGGCTTGTCCATCACCTAATTGAAACCAAACATGGTCGGCATATTGTGTGGCTAAAGTCCAATCTATACGGGTACCTTGGGGTACAATTAAATCACTTACGCCATTTTTAACTTCATTTTTCCGACCAGTATAGGCAGGGTAAGCAAGATCGACTTTCATAGCCTTGAGCAAGGGCCTTTGCAGAACTTTCAATTGGTATGGTACTGACTTGAAGCCTGCGGCATAAAAACGAAAGGCAACATCTTTGGTACAATTTTTAAAGGTGTATTCAAAATGATGATTTGCAGCAGGCTGCATCGGTATTTCTTCGTCATCAATAAGCAAGGAAACATTGGCAGGCAAAGCTTTTCCACTCATCGAAAGCTTTAAAGTATAATCAGCATTGCGCACAACAGATAAGGGTTGCGTCATGATGTTAAACTGAAAAGGTGCAGGCTTTACAAATTCTTGGGTGGGGTGCAAAAGCCTTGTTGATGCATCTCGAAAGACATTTGGCGCAGCCAGCAAAATAAAAACGCCCACTAAAAGCAAGGGCAACAAATAAGGCAAGTACTTTTTATTCTTAGCAAAATCTACCGCCTGAGCAATAGGCACAACGGATATCTTGTTGATTTTTTGACCAATGCTCGCTTCGATTAATTGCTTACTTGCGGCAGTGCTTTCCTGCTGTTTGAGCTGTAAAATATTGAGCAATTGATCACTCACTTCGGGGAAATGCTTGCCAATAAGAGCAGCCGCTTGCTCATGGCTAATAATCTTACCCAACTTTGCCATTTTGGATAAGGGTATCGCAATCCAAAACACAAAGGCAGCAAGACTCAGCACAACAAAGGCCAACACAAGAGGCAGTTTTACCCATACGGGCAAATACAAAAAATACTCACCAATACTCAGCAGTAAGCCATAAGCAAGTAGCGCAATGAGCAATACCAAGGCACCACGCAACAATTGGTTGGCGTAATATTTGCGCACAAAGGCATCTAATTGCTCTACTAAATTCTCGTAATTGTTCATAGGTTATCGAGCGCAATACACTTGCTGCTCCGCAAGTTTTCGGCTAGGCTTTCATATTTTGGTATTGCAAAGGCACATCCAAAGAAGCGCCATTGCACAATTTGATGACATCTTGTAGATCGTCAATTTTTTTACCCGTAACACGAATAGTATCATCCATGATAGCCGCTTGCACTTTTAATCCGCTGTCTTTAATGAGCTTCACTATTTTTTTGGCCATTTCCTTGTCCAAACCATTTTTTACAGGCACTGTTTTACGGATATATTTACCCGAAGCATTCGGCGTTTTGCTGAGGTCAAAGCAATTGGCTTCAAGCCCTTGGCGCATAGCTTTGGTGAGCATAATATCTTCGAGCTGGTTGAGCTTCATGTCGCTATCCACCTCAATGTTTACAATCATATCTTTTTTATTGAGCTCTAGCAACACGTGCGTGCCTTTAAAATCGAAACGATTGTCAATTTCCTTTTTAGCAATATTTATTGCGTTGTCCAATGTTTGTAGATCTACTTTGCTTACAATATCAAATGAAGCCATAATTATTGAATGATTTTGAAGTTTGTTTTGGGCTGTGAAGATAAATTTTTTCGCTGTACAAAATACCAAAGTTTAGCGGGAGCAAAAAGTATTTAACGCGTTTTTGATATTTTGAAATAGTACCTTGCAGGCTTAATTTTCATCAATAGCTATGCAACAGGTAATATTTGAAGATTGGGGTAAAATAGAATACGGAACGGCTTGGGACCAACAAGAAGCTATTCTAAAGGAAAATCTTGCGGTCAAAGCGCAATGGTTTGGCAAAAGCGAAGAAGAAAAAGACCGCAGCATTGATACGAATCATCATTTTATACTTTGCGAGCATCCGCATGTCTACACTTTGGGCAAAAGTGGTATGATGGAAAATTTGTTGCTCAATGATAGTCGACTGAAAGAACTAGATGTTACCTTTTATAAAACCAATCGTGGTGGCGATATTACCTACCACGGACCACAACAAATTGTAGGCTACCCCATCCTCGACCTTGAAAAAATCTACACCGACTTGGGTAAATATATGCGTGGGCTTGAAGAGGTGATTATCCGTACCATTGCCCATTGGGGCCTTGTGGGCGACCGCCTGCCCGGTTCTACAGGAGTATGGCTAGATGCGGATATCAAGGGTAAGGAACGAAAAATCTGTGCTATGGGTGTGCGTTGCAGCCGCTGGGTAACGATGCATGGCTTTGCCTTAAATGTCAATACCGACTTGAAATATTTTGACTATATCGTGCCTTGTGGCATTACAGATAAAGGGGTCACTTCAATGCAAAAAGAACTCGGTGAAGCCATTGATATGGAACTTGTAAAAGCCGAAATCAACAAGCATTTTGAAGCGGTGTTTGAGGCGGAGCTGGTTTAGTAAATCGTAATATAGCCCGTTTCTAATTTCACCTTGTCTTTGTACAATTCAAATTTGTACATGCCCACCCTTTGAAAATTACGTTTGTCCAACACAATATTGGGCTCAGAAATTTTAGGCACTTCTAAAATTTTGACATTTTTATTGTCATAAAATTCTAAATTGTATTTGGCTGTTTTTGCATCTGCAATTTCAATATTCACATGTCCTGTAAAGGGATTGGTATAAATATACTCGGACTTGATATAAGAATAGGCATTGACATTTTCAATGTCGGGCACTTCTATAGTCAAGATTATTCCTTTGCGCTGTTTGCTGCTGTCTTTAGTGCTTTTGACCGTAGAAGTAACCATCACATTTTTATCCGCCACTTTTAGCGTATTGGTATCTGCTACTTTGGATTTACTGATATCGGCTACTTTAACCGCTTGGGTATCGGCTACTGTGACATTGCTAGTATTGGCTACTTTGACGGTATTGCTGTCCTTAAGGTTGACGCGATTTGAATTCGTATCCTTTACTTGAACCTTATTGCTGTCCTTTACTTGATTGGTATTGGTATTGGATTCGCTTATTTGGATAGATTTTGTGCGCATTTTGGCTGCCATTATCTGAAGCGAATCATTCGATGGCAAAACACGTGCTTTGGCCATTGAGGCACTATCTACCATTACTTTTATTCGATTACTGGTCCAAGATAAGTCGGAACCAAAAACCAACTTTACGCGATACCAATTGGGTCCAGGCTTGGGATGTCCATCTAAATAATATTGAATTCCCTTTTTTACATCTAGAACATAGCCTATGGTGATGTAATTAAAATTGCTATCGCTTGAACGCTGCACAGCAATCGACTTTACGCCTTCATATTGGCAGGCCCAGGTAAGAATATTAATGCCATTCTGCGACACATTTGCCAAGTCTGGCAAAGTAGGTTGTGCAAAAGCCTTGAAAACAGGCGAAGCAAAAACTATAAGCAGTAAAAAAAATCGGAATAGCGACTGGCGTAAAAACATCTGTCAAACATACTGCAAAAAAATGGGGCAACAAATTAATGAAGGGCAAATATTCCACGAACATTTTCTTTGAAACGTAATTTCCATTTTTCAATTTAAGCGAAACGATTATCTTTAGCCACAAATAACTAAAAGCTTCTCTCTACTATGAGTCTATTCCGTAAAAAACCAATTGCTGCTTTTGAGGCAGACATGAAAAAAAGTGAATTGAAAAGAGTTTTAGGCAAATGGAGCCTTACCGCCATTGGGATAGGAGCCATCATCGGGGGAGGCATTTTTGTACTCACTGGTACGGGTGCTTATTACCATGCAGGACCTGCACTCGCCTTATCATTTATCATTGCGGGTATTGCATGTGTTTTTGCCGCTTTATGCTATTCTGAATTTGCTTCAATTTTGCCTGTTGAGGGCAGTGCTTATGCTTATGCGTACGGCACAATTGGAGAATTTTTTGCATGGATTATTGGATGGGGTTTGATACTTGAGTATGCTATGGGCAGTATGACGGTTGCCGTAAGCTGGAGTGGTTATTTCAATAAACTCTTAAAAATGTTCCATATCGCCCTACCCGACTGGCTCACCCAAGACCCAGGAAGCTATACGGGAACCGGCTTTTCAATGAACTTGCCTGCCTTTTTGATTGTTCTTTTTGTCTTGTCCATATTATTAAGAGGAACAAAAGGTGCAGCCAAAGCCAATAACTTTATCGTATTGCTCAAAGTGTCTGCTGTATTATTTGTGATTATCGCAGGAGCATTTTTTATTAATCCTGCCAACTGGACGCCCTTTATCCCAGATGTAGCCAAGGTAATGGAAGGTGATAATGTAAAGGAAGCATATGGATGGTCGGGTGTCATATCGGGAGCCTCCGCTATATTCTTTGCTTATGTTGGTTTTGATGCAGTGAGCACCCAAGCAGGTGAAGCCATCAATCCCAAAAAAGATGTGCCCTTCGCCATCGTAATGTCCTTATTGGTTTGTACTGCCCTGTATATTCTAGTTTCTTTGGTACTTACCGGTATGATGAGTTATAAAGATTTTAATCCAAAAGGAGCCTATCCCGATGCCATCAAAGCACCGGTTGCTTATGCATTTGACATTGCTGGTCAAGCTTGGGCGGGATATATCATTACTATTGCTGCAACAGTTGGTTTGATATCTGTATTAATGGTCATGATTATGGGCCAGAGTCGTATATTTTTAGGCATGAGTAAAGACGGTTTAATCCCTCCAATATTTAGTAAAATCAACCCATTGAGTGGTGTACCCAATAAAAACCTAATGATTATTTGTATCATTATTGCGTCTGTAGCGTCTTTTACCCCAATCAATAAATTAGCCGATATGACAAGCTTTGGAACGCTATTTGCCTTTACCATGGTATGCATAGCGGTTTGGGTATTAAGGGTAAAAGAGCCGAATTTACCGCGTACATTTAGAGTACCTGCTTTGCCTGTAATTGCTGTTTTGGGCATTTTAATCAACACCTACCTCATGTTTAACCTTAGTGTTGGGGCGCAATTGCTTTCTTTAAGTTGGTTGGCTATTGGCATTGTCATTTACTTCATTTATAGTCGTCAACACAGCAAACTACACAACATCACAGATATCTTGCCTAGTGGTCCTGATTTTGAATCTAAAGACTTCGAATAAATAAAGTTTCACCATAAAAAAAAGAGCGAACCCTAAAAATGAGTTCGCTCTTTTTGTGTACATAGACAATGTAGGGGGTAAATAGTCAGGCCTATTTCGCTACATCAATCCTAACTTTTTTATTTTTGATTCGTTCGTTTTTAATCAGTTCTAAAGCTGCACCAAGCTTGTTTTTGCGCACGGCCACAAAGGAGAAAAAGTCTTTTACTTCTATCAAACCAATATCTTCTTTTTTCAATTGGCCTTTTTGCGCTAAAAATCCCACTATATCCACTTTGTTCACTTTATCTTTTTTGCCTGCGGCAATAAATAGCGTACTCCACTTGGGTCGTTCGGGCAATGGTGATGCAGCAGGAATATCCAGTACTTTTATTTCATCGGTAATATATTCAGGTAATTGTTCCTCGGGCGACAGAATCAGCACGGCAGTACCACTTGCATCCATTCGCGCAGTTCGTCCATTACGATGGGTGAAAATATCTTCGGTATGGGGTAAATGATAATGGATAATGTAGCGTATATTAGGGATGTCTAATCCACGTGCAGCAAGGTCTGTTGTAACCAATACATCGGTACTTCCGTTGCGAAATTTGCATAAAGCGCTATCGCGTTCTTGCTGCTCCATAGCACCATGATAAAACTCATTATAAATACCTTTGTCGCTGAGCAATTTACTGCAACGTTCTACCGATTCGCGGTGGTTGCAGAACACGATTGTTGAACGTGCACCGTAAAAACACAAAAGCTGAAATAACGTATCTATTTTATCGGCATCCGGCGAGTGCATCACTTGAATGGCCAATCCATCTACTAGCTTTTTATCTTCTGAAAGGTAGTTGATTTTGTGTGGCGCATCCAACTTTATAAAGGCTGGTATATCAACAGCCTCAGTGGCCGAAGTAAGCATTTTATGCTCCAAATTGGGCAAAGAGTTGATGATAAAGGACACCTCTTCGGTAAAACCTAATTCTAAAGATTTATCAAATTCGTCAAGCACTAAAGTAGTAATGCCATTGGTGGTAATATTATTGCGACGAATATGATCGGCTAATCGACCTGGAGTGCCAACAATCAATGCAGGTGGCTGAATGAGGTTATTCTCTTCTGTTTCCCTAAGATGCCCACCATAGCAGCAAGTAATTTTAAATCCTGTCCCCAAACTCTTGAAAACCTTTTCAATTTGCATTGCCAACTCGCGGGAGGGCACAATAATGAGTGCTTGTGTGTTTTTATTCTCTAGGTCTAAACGCTCTAGTATCGGCAATAAAAAAGCTAGGGTTTTGCCTGAACCGGTATCAGATAAAAGAACAATGTTTTGGTGTTGCAGATTCGCCTCAATGCTTTCTGTTTGCATTGGGTTGAGGGCATCGATATTCAAATTATTAAGAATAGTATCGAGCGAAAAATTTTTGTGTTGCATTAGCGCAAAGGTAGTGTAAAAGACAGGACCGATAATTGACGAAGTTTTAGAATAGCATCCGCCAGCTTTTCTAAAAAAAATTGGGTGTTTGAAAAAAAATCAAACACCCAATTGAGGAAAGCTTTATTCTTAAATTACTGCATGATGTTACCCACCTGCGCTTGTATTTTTTGAATCAGCGCATTGGCTTTATCTTGTAGTTCCTTACCCGTGGCAGCGTCACCCAGCATACTCATATTTTGACCCATTTGATAAATGAGTGAGGCATTTTCGCGCAGGGTATTTACCTCTTCTGATTTTTTTCTGTCATTAAGACCAAGAACCCAGTTAATATCATCTTCTGCGTTTTTAGCAATTTTCATAGCCAATTGGCGGCCTTTATCTTTGGCGCCCGCTTGGGTATAGGCACCAGCCATCATAAAGCTTAGGCGATCATATTGCATACTTTCTTCGCTAATACCTTCCATTACTTTGTCGAGTACTTTGATGGCATCTTGCGAACGACCTTGTACGGTAAGGTTTTCTGCAATTTTAGCGGCACCAATGCGATAAGCAAAGAACATTAAACGGTTTTTTTCGTCGAAATAAACATCCTTACGATTAGCATTACCCCATTTGTATACATTCGTGTATAAGTTCAAACACTTGTCTACATTGACAAAACCGGGCTCACGACTTGGTGTGTTGACATGAATGCTGTCGGTATATTTAAAGGGCATTAAACGCAATACCACACCGTCTGTACGCATGTACTCGCTAAGGTTTAGGTAATTATCTCCTGGCAGACCACCACCAAAACAGATAGGGCGTTTCCATCCTTGTTTCGCAATACCGGCAATTATATTCATGATAGCAGCTTGATCTTTGGATAGATAAGGCTTATCCCAAACAAACTTGACTTCTGTGCTTACATTGTTGCTGTCTTTAGCGGGCAACAATCCGTCTTTGATCAATTGCTCTTTACTTGGTGTATTGACAAAGAAGTTCTTTGCAGGCATGTAGTTTACCACAGAACCATCATTGAGCGCTTGTTTGTTTTCTGGATTATCAGAAGCCATGAAATTACAAATCTCTTCTACATTGAAGTATTTGTCTTTGGGTATGCGTGGATTCTCGAAATAATACAACACATTACTGCGGTCGCCTTCGTATTTATCTTTATCCCAAATCATCGGCACTGCATCTGCATCATTGACTTTATAATTAAGTTGGTCGATATACCAATCGATACCCAAAAGGCTGGTATTGATGGTACGCACATCGGTACGAACACCTTCAACTTCTTGTAAATACCATAGTGGGTAAGTATCGTTATCGCCAAACGTAAACAAGATGGCATTGCTATCGCAAGACATTAAAGCGTTGTAGGCAGTAGCCCAAGCCAAGGTCTTTTTTGAACGATCATGATCATCCCATTCTTCGCTAGCCATTAAGACTGGCACTGCTGCCAAGCATAAACCAATCGCTGCAAATGAGGCAACTGGCCCTTTGGTTAATTTGCTCAACCATTGTTGTACCATCAGCACACCAAGACCAATCCATATCGCAAAGGCGTAGGTAGAGCCGGCAAACGCGTAATCACGCTCACGTGGTTGCAAGGGTGGCATATTGAGGTAAATGCCAATAGCAATACCGGTAAAGAAGAACAATAGGAATACGACAAATCCATTCCGTTTATCGCGGTTAAATTGATACACCAAACCTAATACACCCAAAATAAAGGGCAATAGGTATAATTCATTGCGAGCCTTATTGTCACTAAAGTTGTCAGACATTTTATCCATGTCGCCCACTTTGGCTTTATCAATGATTTTGATACCCGTAATCCAGTTACCATTTTTGGCTTCACCTTGTCCTTCAAAGTCATTTTGACGACCTGAATAGTTCCACATAAAATAGCGCCACCACATCCAATTCATTTGATAACCCATAAAAAAGGAAAGGTTATCTTTTGAAGTAGGTTCATCATTATCACCTAAACCAAGATAGGCTTTGTAAAACTGTGCATGCTCTCCTTGGTTGTACTCCCAAATACGAGGAAAAAAGCGCGTGCGATCGAACACAGGATCTTTCTTTTCGCCCACAACGATGTATTCGTTTTTGCCATCTTTAGTGCTAGCGGCATAAGTGTCTCCCGTTTTTTTCATGGAAGAAACAGGGCTGTTATAATCCGGACCACTTAACAAAGGCTGCGAACCAAACTGCTCCCGACTGATATAGCTCAACAAACGATTCGCATCATCTGGATTAGTCATATCAATGGTTGGGTCTGCCTTGGAACGAATAACTGGTACGATATAACAAGAATAACCAATGAAAATAAATACCACGCACAATATTCCGGTGTGCAATAAATAGTTTCCTTGTTTTTTAGCAAACATCAATGCCCACACCATGGCCGCTACAATCAACAACACAAAGAAAATGGCACCCACATTAAAGGGCATGCCAAAAGAATTGACAAATAATTTATCAAAAGCAAAAGCCAATTTGGGGATACCTTGTAAGATACCGAACTGAACAAATCCAAGAATAACGCATCCAATAATAAACGCGATTACGGTACCCATTTTGGTAACCTCATAACGGCGGAAATAATAAATAATGGCCACAGCAGGGATAATCAGTAAGTTCAACAAGTGAATACCCACAGACAAACCGACCATATAGGCAATGAGCAACAACCATTTGTCAGCGTGCTTTTCGTCGGCAACAGCCTCCCATTTTAGCGCGGCCCAAAAAGAAATAGCGGTTACAAATGAAGAGGTAGCATAAACCTCGGCCTCTACTGCCGAAAACCAAAAGGTATCAGAAAAGGTATAAGCCAATGCACCCACAAAACCTGCACCCATAATGAGCATGGTGTGATTTCTATCAGGATTTTCAAGCTCTCGCCCAACCAATAATTTTTTGGCAAAATAAGTAATGGTCCAAAACAAAAACAGAATCGTCAGTGCGCTCACAACAGCCGAGAAGGCATTCATTGCAAAGGCAGCATGCTCTTTGTCGGCAAATATGCCAAACATCCTTTGAAGCATCATAAACAAAGGTGCACCTGGAGAGTGACCTACTTCAAGCTTGTAAGCACAAGAGAGAAACTCACCACAGTCCCAAAAGCTAACTGTTGGTTCGAGTGTCATTAAATAAACGACAAGGGCAATGCCTCCCGCCAACCAACCGGATAGGTTGTTGATTTTACGATAATTCATTCAGCGAATTTGTTTTTAATGATATGGCAACAAAAATAAAAAAATAAGGACACGAAAAGACAGAAGGACTTATTTTAGAAAAATTTTATTAATACAATATGTGCGCTTCATTGTGCTTATTGCATCACTTTTTGATAAACGGCTTGCACTTCTTCCTCTTTTTCGGTGGCCAGCAGGGCTTTTGCTTTCGCTTTTAAAAGTTCCATTTCGCGCAAAAGCAAAGGGCTTTTGCTGCTTTTTGAAAGCCTCAATTTTATATTTTCTTTAATTTTAAACAAAAAGCCTGCGTAATAGGTACGGTAGTTTTTACTTTCTGTTTCTTGAATTTTACCGGCCAATAAATGCAAACACATTGAAAAAGCGCGTTCACTTTTTGTCGACAAGGCAAATAGCAACAGATTTCCGGCTATATGATTTCGCTTTTCGGCATCATTCTTATTGAGGGCGATGTTTTTGAAAGCCAGAGTATCTTCGTCTTTTGCTTTTAAAGCGAGCACCATCCAAGCATTTTCATCTAGTTCTGTATTGGGTTTTTCATTTACATGCTCCTTTGCTAGTGTATACGCAAGATTATCGTCAATTTGTTGCAATGCCGCTAAGGCATTACCCGCCACTAGGTAAGAACTGTCCTTGATGGATTGCAGTAGGAGCTCTTTTTGCTCTTTTATTTTCCAATCGCCCAAAATGGATAAGGCCGCAGCTTTTACCGCATTATTGCCATCGTTGGTAGCCAGCATGATCACATCAGTTTTGTATTTACTGCGCAAGGATTCTGTTTCGATTGGTGCTATTTTCTCTAGCGCTGCTTGCCTTAATGCAGCAGATTTATTGGCAAATCCTTTATTGAGGATTGTTTGCGCTTCTGGGCTATTCCAATCTTTAGTACCAATATTTTGAATACACAATAATTGACTCACAAAATCGCTACAAGTATTCATCTGCAAAGCCCATTCTTTAATGGTTTTATTTTCTTTGATGATGCCAGGTAATACATGCGCTACATCGGGCACGACTACAGGTCGAACGCCATTTTTATACTCGTAACTGTAGGTTTCCTTTTGCTTGTTGATGTTCCAAGTAATTTCTGTTTGTTCAGTACCCTTAATTAAAAGTGCTTTTAAAGGCAATTCGTATAGACCTACCTTTTCTTTTTGAATTTGACTAATCGTTACATTTAATTTTTGCGCTGCGTCATCATAAACATATTTGATGTCAAGAACGGGATGCCCTGCACGATGATACCATTGATCGAAAAACCAATTCCAATCCTTGCCTGTAGCTTCTTCTACCGCCAAGCGCCATTGGGTAGCTTCGGCAGCTTGTAAGGCATTTTTACTGAGGTAAATATTCATGGCTGTATAAAAAGCAGCATCGCCCATCAAGTGATGTAGATAATGTAAAATAGCCCCACCTTTTTGATAACTCACCCGATCAAACATATCCTCTTTATCACGGTAATGGTGGCGAACCAAAACAGGATCGGAATAATCAGTAAAGTCGAGATATTTCTGTAAATCGCTCCAGGCAAGCTCATCGGCGTAAGACAATCCGTATTTATGTCTGCGCCATAGATATTCGCCATAAGTAGCAAAAGATTCATTTACGGTAAGATGACTCCAAGATTCAGCGGTCACATAATCGCCAAACCATTGGTGAAAAAGCTCGTGAGATACTACATCCTCGTGGTTGGCATCATCATATTCGCGATGGTTTTGGTTCATAAATTCACCAAACAAACTAGCCGAAGTATTTTCCATTGCCCCCGACACATAATCGCGTACGACTACTTGGCTATACTTATTCCAAGGATAAGGAATACCTGTTGCGTTGGAAAAAAACTCCATCATCTCGGGTGTATACTGAAACATTTTGCGGGCATAAGGCGCATAAGCGGGTTCTACGTAATAATTTACCTCTTTGTTGCGCCAAGTATCTTTGGCGATTGCAAAATCGCCAATGGCAAACATGATGGCATAGACTTGTATCGGTTTGTCCATTTTCCAGATATCGGTGCGGGTAATACCATTATCCATACTCGATATCAATTCGCCATTGCCAAGGGTTTTATACTGCCTGGGCACAGTGAGCTCCATTTGCACAGTTGTACGACTGTTAGGCTTATCGATGGTGGGCAACCAATGACTGTTTGCCTCGGTTTCGCCCTGTGTCCATATTTGTACAGGCTTTCCTTTTATTTTGCCATCATGATTGATAAAATACAAACCCCTATCATCTTTAATGGCTGCACTACCACCACTTGCAGAGGCATAAGGCATAGCTGTGTATTTTATACTTAAACGAACCAAGTCATCCTTCGTGTAGGTTTTATCGAGTTTGATGAGTAAAGAT
The DNA here is from genome assembly GCA_034680125.1 of Chitinophagaceae bacterium. Taxonomy (GTDB): domain Bacteria; phylum Bacteroidota; class Bacteroidia; order Chitinophagales; family Chitinophagaceae; genus Rurimicrobium. The sequence continues at coordinate 6,167 of JAXITL010000038.1, read as the reverse complement.
GTACTGTCATAGGAAAAGGTTAAGGGCTTGTCTGACTGTCCAATCGTTACCGACTCAATGTTCATACTTTTGGCATCGAGCCTTAGGGTGTCGCTGGGGTAAAAATAAGGTTGTAAGCTCAGCCATTCTTGGCCATAGGCCGTCCGATTTTTATAATCGAAAGAAAGGGCAACACGCGTGTGGACAATATTCCAAAGCCGAGGAGTGGTAGCGCGATAAATATTTATTGGATGAGTAAAAGCATTGACCACAACGGTCTCCATACTTTTGGTGAGCCCTTTATTTTTGGTCGATTTACAAGAAATCAATAAGGAGGTAAGCAGCAAAATAGCCGTAAAAACGTGTTTCATATTGGGTAAAAATTTGCCTTCAAAAGCACAAACTGCTTGTGTTTTGTTACAATGTTCCAAAAGTAAGGCAATTGTTGGATTATGCTATAAAGCTGAGCTTCTGCTTGCATTTTTTTAGACCAGAAAATGACTGAATGAAATAGATCAAGCTGCATCTAGATTGCAAAACAAGGAGAACCCCAAAAAGAAGAATAAGCCTAAACAGTAATTTGGATTAATTTTGCAACTGTATTTTCATTCAAGAAGAAAATACACATACTGATGCAATTAATACTTTTAAGATGGTATCCATACGCCCCAAGCACCACTACTTATCACGACCCAGCAGAATTCTGGGGAGTGCTGTTGATACTGATAGGGACTATTGCACTATTATTAGGATTGACCAACTGGCCATTTGGACCGGAGTGGAAAAGTTTTAAAGAAAGATGCTTGAATGTATCGATTGGAATTGTAGCGATAATTATTGGATTGATGTTGATTTTTGGATAAACGTATTATTTAATGTAAAAAAAATGCCCCTGCAATCGCAAGGGCATTTTCATTTTTATAGCTTCAATTCAAGAATTATTTTGCTTGTAAAGCCGCGCGGATTTTAGCTTCCACTTCGGTAGCTACTTCAGGGTTGTCATTCAAGAACGTTTTTACGGCATCACGACCTTGACCAATTTTGGTATCGCCATAGCTAAACCAAGAACCGCTTTTGTTCAGGATAGAAAGCTCAACGCCCATATCTATAATCTCACCTACTTTGCTAATTCCTTCGCCAAAAACAAGGTCAAACTCCACCTGACGGAAAGGAGGTGATACTTTATTTTTCACCACTTTCACACGGGTACGATTACCTGTTGCCACATCGCCATCTTTGATTTGGCTCACACGGCGAATATCTAGGCGTACAGATGCATAGAATTTAAGAGCATTACCACCAGTGGTCGTTTCGGGATTACCAAACATCACACCGATTTTTTCGCGCAGCTGATTGATAAAAATACAGCAGCATCCGGTACGCGAAATGGTCGCTGTTAATTTACGCAATGCCTGACTCATCAAACGTGCATGCAAGCCCATTTTGCTATCACCCATTTCGCCTTCAAGTTCGCTTTTAGGAACCAATGCAGCTACAGAGTCAATCACCACTACATCTACTGCACCTGAAGAAATAAGACGATCAGCAATTTCTAATGCTTGCTCACCATAATCGGGTTGCGAAATAATCAAATTGTCTACATCAACACCTAGCTTGCGAGCATAACCCGTGTCAAAAGCATGTTCCGCATCGATAATAGCGCAAATACCGCCCTTCTTTTGTGCCTCAGCAATGGTATGAATAGCGATTGTTGTTTTACCAGAAGATTCGGGGCCATAAATCTCAATTACCCTACCGCGAGGCAAGCCACCCACACCCAATGCAACATCCAAGCCTAAAGAACCTGTGCTGATTACATCAATTGTTTCGTTTTGTTTGTCGCCTAATAACATCACCGAACCTTTTCCAAAGTCCTTTTCAATCTTATCTAAGGCAAGTTTTAATACCTTTTGTTTGTCGTCTGCTGCTGCTGCCATGTTGTATAATTGTGTTTTAAATTACGGAGTGGAATATTGTTCAAAAATAAGGAATCGGCAATTGATTTTGGAGAGAATTTATTGTGGCTATTATTGGCAAATGTTATGAAAAATTTATCTCAATACAATTAAAATCTGCCTTTAACTGAATATTATTTCTTGACGCCAAATTGTTTGTATACAAACAAGTCATAAATAAAAAAGTGCCTAAGCTTATATTGCGCATTGATTCATAGACTTTGCCGGCTCAGCAGTAAAATGCATTGCCCATTCCATTCATCATATTACAGAGACACCCGAAAATTGTTGCATTGTGCCATTACTCGTTTTTGACTGAGCTACTGGTTACAAAAAGGAAGTTGACCCGGGCTAGCCTATTGTTCTACAATCAAATGAGTACAATTCAACACTTTATTGTGCAGTAGGATTCTTTTTAATAACTTAAGATTTTGACAAAAATCATGTTCTATTGGTTTAGTTTTCTTGCATTGCATTAGCCAAATCCACTACATTTGCATTGCTAAAAAAACATACACATTTCATCACTTTAATAAAAAACAAAACAATGAAAGTAACCGTAGTAGGTGCTGGCGCAGTAGGCGCTACTTGTGCCGACAACATCGTAAGAAGAGAGATTGCTGAAGAACTAGTATTGGTAGACATTAAAGAAGGTTTTGCAGAAGGCAAAGCTCTTGATTTAACCCAAACAGCATCTCTTTTGGGTTTCAATACACGTATTACTGGTGTAACAGGCGATTACAGCAAAACGGCTGGCTCGGCTGTTTGTGTGATCACTTCTGGTATTCCACGCAAGCCCGGAATGACACGCGAAGAACTCATTGGCACCAATGCAAAAATTGTTGAAAACGTTGCTAAAAGCTTATTAGAATATTCTCCCAATGCCATTATTGTGGTTATTTCAAACCCGATGGATACCATGACTTATTTAGCGTTAAAAGCAACTGGCCTTCCTAAAAACCGCGTAATTGGTATGGGTGGCATTTTGGATAGCGCTCGTTTCAAAACCTATTTACAAAAAGCATTGGATTGCTCTCAAAGCGACCTACACGCAACTGTTATTGGTGGACATGGCGACACAACGATGATTCCTTTGACACGTTTGGCTACTTTAAATGGCACACCTGTTTCTAATTTCCTAAGCGAAGACCAATTGAAACAAGTAGCTGCCGATACAATGGTAGGTGGTGCAACCTTGACAAAATTATTAGGCACTTCTGCTTGGTATGCTCCAGGTGCTGCAGGTGCCGCCCTGGTAGAAAGCATTGTACGCAACCAAAAGAAAGTATTTCCTTGCTGCGTAGCGCTTGATGGCGAATATGGCCAAAAAGATATTTGCTTGGGTGTACCGGTGGTAATAGGTAGCAATGGCTGGGAAAAAATCATCGATTATAAATTGAATGATGCAGAGCAAGCAGAATTCAACAAATCCGCTGAAGCAGTGCGCAACATGAATGCTGTGTTAGACACTCTTTAATAAAAAACCTATTAAATCCTTAAAAAAAGCGTACCCTTATAGAAGGGTACGCTTTTTTACTTTTAAATACACGCTATTCAGTTACCTTTGCAGCCATATTTTCAACATTAATTTTAGATTATCTTGCCTCATCTTATTCCTAATATATTTTTGTTCGTAGTAACCTATGCAGCAGGTTTATTGGCCATGCGTGTTCGTTTAATAGACGACAAAAAAATGCACTTGCTATTAGCCTTTTCAGGTTCATTTTTATTGAGCATTACTTTTTTGCACCTTATCCCCGAAACAATTGAAGACCAAGGCCACAAGGCGGGATTGTATATTTTGATTGGTTTTTTTCTTCAATTATTTATTCAGCGATTTACCCATGGGGTTGAACATGGACATAGTCATAGTCATGGCCACAACCACCATATACCATTGACCTCTATTATGGTAGGATTGGGCGTACATGCTCTTATGGAGGGCTTTCCGCTAGGATTTAATTATCGCATGCCCCAAACGGATATTTCGCTTTATTTTGCGGTAGCTATCCACAAATTACCCGAGGTGGTCATTGTTGCTACTATGATTCGAGCTACCTATGGACGTGGTATTCAATCATGGGGCCTGCTCTTGATTTTTGCTGTATTAACGCCATTGGCTAGTGTTTTAGCCTCTTATTTAGGAAGTAAATATTTCGCTGTTTCCAATATTTTAGGTATCCTTATTCCAATTGTTGCAGGTGCTTTTATCCATATTGCCACAACCATTTTTTACGAGAGTGGAACCAAGCAACATACGCTCACCAATCAAAAAATCATAGCCATTGTATTGGGTGTAGCCCTGGGCGCAGCAACACTTTTGCTCCACTAAATCATACTAGCATTGCAACATGAAACACTATTTCAACATTCAGCTTCTTAGCCTCATTGGGCTTTTGCTTTGTAGCACTGCATGGGCACAAAAACAAAAGAAAACTGAAAATTCCCTTTTGTGGAAGATCAGCAAAGAAGGCATAAGTAAGCCTTCTTACCTATTCGGCACCATTCATATCATTTGCGAAGAAGATTATTTTTGGACAGGGGCAATGCAAAAATCATTTGAAGACACAAAGCAATTGTGTATTGAAATGGATATCAGCAATAATACCCTATCTATGGAAACAGCTTCCTTAATGATGGATTTAAGCGGTGGCACCTTAAGAGATTATTTTAGCAATGAGCAAGACTTTCAATTGGTCAAAAAATACATAGAGGATTCACTGGGGCAAAACATGCAGATAATCGAACGCATGAAACCGGTGGCATTGTATATGATTTATAGTGTTGGTCTCATTAAAGGACCTTGTAAAGAATCCGTTTCATACGAATTAAAACTTGTCGAAAAAGCAAACAATACATCCAAAAAAACTATCGGATTAGAAACTGTGGCAGAGCAAATGGAGGCATTGGAATCCATACCCACTGACAGCATTATTGCGCAAATGGTCCGCATTGCAAAAGGCCAAAAAAACGACAATGCTGTTGTATCCAATTTGATCAATGCCTATAAAAAACAAGATCTGAACGCGCTCAATAAAATGATTGTACAAGGCGGTTCGGAAATGGGGATGAACAATGCCTTTTTGATAGACAATCGAAATAAAAAATGGTTACAACCCATGGCAAAAATGATGGTTGACAATCCTACTTTTTTTGCAGTAGGGGCAGGCCATGTGTTTGGATTATTACAATTATTACAAAAAGCTGGCTACAAAGTAGAAGCCATACATTAAGCCAAATAATTTTTCAACATAGACTTGTTATACCCAGTCTTTGGGATGCTGACAAGCATCCAATAATTTCGCCTCTGGACTATTGGGTTTGGGTTGATAGTCGTATTCAAAACGTACCGTTGGGGGCAAACTCATTAAAATACTCTCTGTGCGCCCATTGGTTTTCAAACCAAAAATGGTACCTCTATCGTGTATCAAATTAAATTCAACATATCGCCCACGACGTATTTCCTGCCAGTGTTTATTCTCTAGCGTAAAACTTAGATTTTTTCTCTTGGCCACAATGGGCAAATAAGCTTCTACAAAACTATTGCCATTCGCTTGCTGAAAGGCAAACAAGCGCTCCACATCAAATTCAGGCCTTGGTTTCAAATGATCGTAGAAAACGCCCCCAATGCCACGCATTTCATTATTGCGATGTGTATTGGCAAAATATTGGTCGCACCAAGCTTTATACTGCGCGTGCAAACCTTCACCAAAAGGCTCAATTGCTCTCTTTAATGTAGCATGAAAATGTTGCGCATCTTCCTCGAATAAATAGTATGGCGTTAGGTCTGCACCGCCACCAAACCAGCAATCAATTATATTGTCTTCTTTATCGTACAGTTCAAAATAACGCCAATTGGCATGGGTAGTGGGCACAAAAGGATTCAAGGGATGGATGACTAAACTCAAACCGCAGGCAAACCAACGATGACCATCAACACCTAATTGCTTACGCATAACATCAGAGACTTCACCAAATACAACAGAAGTATTGACACCACCCTTTTCAAAAACATTTCCATTAGCCAAAACACGTGTTTTACCACCACCCCCTTCAGGGCGCTCCCATTTGTCTTCAAAAAACTTTGCAAGGCCATCTTCCTGCTCAAGGGCAGCACAGATACGGTCTTGTAAAGAATGAATAAAATCGATCCAAACTTCTTTTGTAAATGTCTTGTGCGCTACAGTTTCCATAAAATAATTTTTCTGCAAAGTCTGAATAAAAATATGGCTA
>JAXITL010000037.1:0-18765 GCA_034680125.1 Chitinophagaceae bacterium | reverse complement strand
TGCAATGCGCGCAATAGTTTTGCCCCTTCTGAAAAAATGCCTGTTTTGTTTCTTGGGCATGGTAGTCCGATGAATGCGATTGAAGAAAATGAATTCGTAAGAGGCTTTCGTAGCCTTGCCCAAACATTACCAAAACCCAATGCTGTTTTGTGTGTTTCGGCCCATTGGTTTACCAAGGGTACAAAGGTGACGGCAATGCAAATGCCACGGACAATTCATGATTTTGGGGGTTTCCCAAAAGAATTATTTGCTGTGCAATATCCCGCAAAAGGCAGTCCTGAATTGGCTATGATCACAGAAGAAATATTGAAGCCAACCCATGTTGAACTAGACGAAAAATGGGGCTTAGACCATGGTGCATGGACTGTGATAAAACATGTATACCCGGATGCCGATATCCCTGTAATACAACTCAGTATTGATTATACCAAGCCTCCAGCCTATCATTTTGCCCTTGCGCAACAATTACAATCGCTGCGCAGAAAGGGTGTGCTTATTGTTGGCAGTGGTAATATTATACACAATTTGGGCCTGGTAGATTTTGCCCATATGCACAAAGACAATTATGGATTTGAATGGGCGATTGAAAGCAGAGAAAAAATAAATTCTTGGCTACTCGATGGTAATTTTGATCCCATCATCAATTACGACAAGCAGGGAGCGGCAATTGCTTTGGCTGTACCTACCCCCGATCATTATTTACCTTTGATCTATGCATTGGGACTCAAAGAAAAATCTGAAACCCTATCGCTATTTAACGACAAATTATTGGCGGGTTCATTAAGTATGACCTCTGTGAAGATTGTTTAACTCTTGTACTGTTCAATCTTTAATTTTCTAAAAAAAGTCACTTCATCTAATTCTGCTATTTCACCTGCTTTCAATGTTCCGAGTTTTATATCTTCAATGGCTACACGGATTAATCTCTTGCAGCGATGATGTACTGCTGAAACCATTTTGCGCACTTGATGAAATTTTCCTTCGGTAAGGCTGATGAGCAGCCACGTGTGCGCTATTTCGGGGCGTAAATTTGTTTCGATATGAAAGCGTTCTTCGGGGTTGGTAACTATAGACACTACACAAGCTCCTGTGTTGTAGTCCGCCCCACCAAAGGTTTTAAAAGTAACGCCGTTTTGTAGGGTTTCTAATGTTTCTTGGCTCACTGCATTTTTTACCAAAACCAAATAATCGCGCGTATGCGGCATGGTGCCCTGAAACAATAATTTGGTCACTTTTTTATTCGTGGTCAGTAGGAGTAATCCTTCCGAATCCTTATCCAACCTGCCAATAGCGTGAGTGCCTTCAGGGAAAACAAAATCAATATCTCCCAATAAACCCACATCATCCGGGCTTACAAACTGCGAGACAATACCTCTTGGTTTGTGCAATACAAAATAGCGATGCTCGATCATGAGGCTTTTTGTCTTTTTGCCATTTTCAAAAAACGGGTAGTGAGGAAGATAGATGAAAAACTAAGACCAATAATAATACCCAGCCAGATACCGGGCGCCCCTAATTTAAAATGTATGGCCAATACATACCCTGCTGGAATACCTAGTACCCAATAGGCGATAAAAATCAGTACTGTAGGCACTTTCACGTCTTTGATGCCTCTTAATAATCCTGAGCCAATGGCTTGTGTGGCGTCGGATATTTGAAAGATGGCTGCCAAAATAAACAGTGTAGATGCCATGGCGATTACTTCTGTTTTTTGATTAAACAATAAGGGCAAATCGTTTCGGAATACTACAAAGATCATGGCACAAAATATCCCATATGCTAGGGCGGTCCATAAAGTGCTTTTGCCAATCGCCGTAATCTTCGTGAAGTTTTGGGTGCCAAAGGCATTGCTTACCCGAATAGAACCTGCTTGCGCTAAGCCCATCGATGCCATAAAAGTAAAAGCAGCGCAACTTAATGCGATCTGATGTGCCGCTTGTTCCACTACACCAATGGTGCCAATAATAATACCCGATACTACAAATGCTCCAGCTTCCATACCTATCTGTAGACCACTAGGCACACCAATCTTCAACAATTCTTTAAATGTTACGGCGCTAAAATGCCATTGGTTTTTGCGCACTGCAATATATTTTCGAAACAATTTATGGCGCAACACCACCACGCCCAATGCCACAAAAATAAAACTACGGGTAATGAGCGTTCCATAAGCAGCACCGATCATTTCCATCCTGGGGAAGCCCCAATTTCCGTATATCAAAAGCCAATTGATAAACACATTGATGGGCAAAGACAAGATACTTAAGACCATTGCTGTACGAGTGTGTTGTAAGCCATCCGTAAATTGTTTGAGTGCCATAAACAGCAACATCGGAATCAAGGAAAGACTCATCACTTCCAGAAAAGGAATTGCTAAGCGTGCTACCTCAGGATCTTGACCAAGATGCAGTATTACATTTCTGCCCAAAAACAAACTAAGGGCTATCAGCACGGAAAAAATGGCACACAACCAAAAGCCGTTAAATAAATAATGGGATACTTTTTTGTGGTCATGTTGACCCTGTGCCATCGATACGGTTTGGGCAATAGACATGGTCATCCCGATACCCAATACAAATGGAATGCCTAACACATTAAACACCAATGAAGCAGCGGCCAATTGCACATGACTTATGGCGCCAATCATTGCCGTATCCAATAAGTGTAAAGACATTTGGGCCAGTTCACCAAAGATGATGGGCAAGGCAAGGACTACGGTTTGTTTGGCTTCTGATTTTAATTCCAGCATGTGGCGCGAAGTTACTGTGATAATGTGTTTGAATTAGTGCACTAAAGCAGGAGGCTATTAAATTTTTTATGACCTTGTCCTGCACACTGTTCTGGCAATTACCTGTTGTCTCACCAATTCGATTAATATTTCTTTTAGTATTACTCGATTCCATCATTCAGCAAGGGCCTGATAAGAGGCATTGGGCTCATAATGTTTGCGTCAATTGATGTATATTTTTTAATTGTTGCAAGTAATTGCTCTGCATATTCTGCAATCTTTCCCCCAACTTTGAACCTTTAAAACAAAAAGCAAAATGCCCAATCAATTAATACACGAGCAGAGTCCTTATTTGCTGCAACATGCGCACAATCCTGTCGATTGGCAGCCATGGGGCGAAGCGGCTTTTGCGCGAGCAAAATCAGAAAACAAACCACTTATTGTGAGTATAGGATATTCTGCCTGTCATTGGTGTCATGTGATGGAGCACGAAAGCTTTGAAGATGCCGCTACAGCGGAGTTTATGAACGCGCATTTTATCAATGTAAAAGTGGATAGAGAAGAGTATCCCGAAGTGGATGATTTTTACATGACTGCCGTGCAAGCCATCAGTGGCAGTGGTGGTTGGCCCCTAAATGTTTTTGTAACGCCTGAAAAATTACCTTTTTATGGGGGAACCTATTTTCCGCCTATTCCAGCTCATGGTCGCCCATCTTGGAAGCAATTGATGCAAAGAATGGTAGAGGTTTGGCAAAACAAACCCGAAGAAATAGCACAACAAGCCCAACAAATGCTGGCTTATTTACAAAATGCTGCAAAAGTTTCGGCAAAAAGTGAGTTGGAAGAATGGATCATTGATGATGCCCAAAAAGCAGCAGCCATAATGTTGCAGCAGGCCGATAAAGTGAATGGTGGTTTTGGTCGAGCACCCAAATTTCCGAGTACCATGTCGATACAATTTTTGTTGGAACATTATCATTTTACCCGAAATGAAGATGCCCTAGAGCACGCACTTTTGAGTCTTAATAAAATGATTGCTGGGGGTATCTATGATCAGATTGGGGGCGGTTTTTCACGCTATTCGGTAGATGAGATTTGGTTGGTTCCTCACTTCGAAAAAATGCTATACGATAATGCCATGTTGCTTAATGTTTTGTGTGATGCATTTGTCCTAACTGGGGATAAGCAGTATAAAGATGTAATCGAGCAAACCATTGGATTTTTATGGCGAGAAATGAAGCAAAATGATGCTGGTTTTTACAGTGCTTTGGATGCCGATAGCGAAGGGGTTGAAGGCAAGTATTACACCTTTAGTTTTGAGGAGTTTCATGCGGTTTTACCTGATGCTCCTGATTATATTGCAGGGTATTTTGGTATCGAAAAATGGGGCAATTGGGAGCATACCAATATCCTACATCGTTCAAAGAGCTTGGAACAAATAGCAAAGCAGAATAGTATTAGGCTTAAGGATTTAGAATTGGAAATAGAGCAGGCAAAAAGGGCCTTGTTTGCTGCACGCAATAGCCGTATACGTCCTGGTACAGACGATAAAATTTTATTGTCTTGGAATGCACTGCTCAGTACCGCAATTAGCAAAGCATCTGTGGCATTGGGCCATCCGCAATACGCTGAATATGCAGCTCAGCATATGGATTGGATGCTACAACATTTCGACCTTGACAATTCTCCCAAGCATATCTGGAAAGCTGGTGTTGCAAGAATAACAGCTAATCTTGATGATTTGGCGAATTTGGTGCAATCATTAATTCAGCTTTCGATGGCAGTGAATGAAGAAAAATACCTGATTAAGGCAGTTCAATTGTGCGCGTATGTTTATCAGCACTTTTCTATCCCCGATAGCCCTATGTTTTTCTTTACTTCGGATTTGCAACATGAAGTACCCTTGCGCAAACCAGAGCTGTATGATGGCGTAACACCATCCTCAAATGTGGTAATGGCCCATAATTTGCACCTATTGGGTATGCTTTCTGAAAGGCCCGAATGGATAGCACAGAGTGAATCTATGCTATCTGAGATGAAAGGTCAAGCCCTTCGATACCCTACATCATTTGGATTTTGGAATATTATAGGGCAAAGAATCGCTCAGGGCTATAAAACTATTGTGGTTTCTGGAGAGAAAACGGACGAAGTATTGGTCGAATTGCAAAAAAAGTTTTTGCCAAATTGTTATTATTTTTTTGAAAAGAAAGAAAATTTCGTAACTATGCCATTCGGAAAGCAATTTAAAAAGGAAACACAAATTTTTATTTGCACCAAAAATAGTTGCCTTCCGACCCTAACAAAACTACCTGAGAACCCTGATTTTGCTATACTTTAACAGAATGAGAAGTGAATTATTAAGGTCAAATTTTGACATCACAAAAAAATAATTTTTAGAAAACAGTTGCTTTTTTAAAAAAAACTTCAAATATTGTGTGCCAGTTTAGTGATAAGCTTAAATAACGAACAGAAATTTTTACCTTTATTTGCCTAATTGCAAAAACAAAAGAATGAGTATGAAACAACTTTCCCTGAAGATCTCCGCTATTGCATTAATTGCATTAGCTGCAAGTTGCGGACAATCGGGTAGTGGCGGACAATTAGTAGGAGCGCCAAACATGTCGGCTTACAAGGCTCCTGTGCCAATTGGAATGGTTTATGTGCCTTCTGGCATCCTAAAAATGGGTGCAAGTGATCAAGACGTAAGAGGTCGTAACGACGCCTTGATACGTACGTCTCAGATGACTGGCTTCTATATGGATGCAACCGAGATATCAAATGCTGAATATCGCCAGTTTACCAACTGGGTGCGCGATTCTTTGGCGCACACCACGCTAGGCGACTTTAAAGATATGCCAGATGGTACCCAAATGTTAGACATGAGCAAAAAGATCAACTGGAAAGATCAAGATGTTCAGGAGCAATTGTCTGCATTGTATGTTCCTGCAGAAAATACAGGATGGGGTAAGAAAGAAATGGATAATAGCAAGTTGATTTATCATTTCTTCAACTACGATTATAACGAGCACGTTAAAAATCCAAGTCAACCTGCTAAGTCTTTTATCAAAGAAACGACTATCAGTGTTTATCCCGACACTACTGTTTGGGTAAAACAATTTTCTTATTCATACAATGAGCCTATCGCTCGTCAATACAATTGGTTTGGCGCGTTTGATAACTACCCAGTAGTAGGTGTTACTTGGAAACAAGCAAATGCCTTTTCTAATTGGCGCTCTGACGAATGGAGAAAAGACCATGAAAAAAACAAAATGTATTTTGAAGGTCAATTTATGTTGCCAAACGAAATGCAGTGGGAGTGGGCAGCTAGAGGCGGTCGTAACGCATCTCCTTATCCTTGGGGTGGTCCTTATATCTTGAACAAGAAAGGATGTTACTTAGCTAACTTCAAACCTCAACGCGGTAATTATGCAGCAGATGGTGGTTTGTACACTGTACCAGTAAATAAATACTGGCCTAATGATTACGGTTTGTATAATATGTCTGGTAACGTTTCAGAATGGACTGCTAGCCCTTATTATGGTAATACATACAATCAAATTGCTGATGTAAACCCTAATTTAGATACGCGTACTAAGTCAACTGATCCTCAATGGATGCAACGCAAAGTTGTTAGAGGTGGTAGTTGGAGAGATGTTTCTTATTACTTACAAGTAAGCACACGTGATTATGAATATGCTGACACTGCTAAGTCTTACATTGGATTCCGTAATATTTTCCAACAAATAGCTCCAGCTTTAACTAACAGACGCTAATTTATCAAATCAAACAAACTCTTAAAAAAGAAATCAACTTTATATGAAATCAATATCATTGTTTTTCGAAACCTCAAAAGGTAAATATCTTAAAAACTTCATCATCGGTCTAGGTGCGGCAATTGTATTGATTGGTGCCTTGGGTAAAATTCAGCACTGGGCGATTGGTGGTCCACTTTTGACAGCTGGTATGCTTACAGAAGCTTTTATCTTTGCGATGTTGGGTATTTTACCTCCACACAAAGATTACTATTGGGAAAAAATTTACCCAGGAATTGATGTAAGCCCTGAAGAAGAGCATTTTTTGAAAGGTGGTAGCAAGAAATTGGGCACTCCAGACAGCATGTCTCCAATGGCTGCTTTTGATAAAATGATGGAGGAAGCTGCTATCAATCCTACTAACTTAAATAAGTTAAACCAAAATTTCCAAAAATTTGGTCAAGTTGTAAATGAAATCAAGGATATCTCTGATGTAACAGCTGCAACTAACGAATATTCTACTAGCGCACGTACTGCTGCAGGTGCATTGGGTCAAATGTCTGATACGTTTGCTGGTGCTTCAAAAACTATGTCTGCTTTCAATAGTGCTGCTGATGATACAATGACTTTCCACAAACAAGTACAAGTATTGTCTGGTAACTTGAATAACCTTAACCAAATTTATGAGGTTGAGTTAAACGATGCCAACAATCACTTGAAAGCGATGAATAAATTCTACAGCAATTTGGTTAGTGCTTCTGATGCTATGGCATCAAGTGCTCAAGATGCAATTTCTGCAAAAGAGCAAATGGGTGCATTATCTAAAAATCTTACTCAGTTGAACAGCATTTACGGCAACATGTTGTCTGCTATGCAAGGTCGCTAGTTTGGAGTCTGGATAAAAAAGTAGAAACAATTATTATTAACACACTGAAATTATATAAGAATGTCAATACCTAAAGAGCCCCGGCAGATAATGATCAACCTAATGTACTTAGTGTTGACAGCATTGCTGGCCCTTAACGTATCTTCTGAAATTCTCGCAGCCTTCCGTACAATTAATAAAAGTATTGGTCGTTCAAACGAGTCTATAACACAGAAGAATGGAGATAAATATGCGATCTTTGAAGAAAGTATGGGCATCCCTTCAGAAAGAGCTAAAGTTGAACCGTATTATAAAACGGCAATGGAAGTTAAATCTGAATCAGAAGGTCTTATCGCTTATCTTGAAGATTGGAAGCGTAGACTAATTAATCAATCTGGTGGATGGAGAGATTCAGTTGCTTTCCCAGGTGAAATTGCTAATGAAAGTGATTTGCATGCCTCAACTGATTTGCTTGTAGAAAAAAATAAAGGTGGTGATTCTATCAAGACTAGACTTGAAAATTATCGTATCAAATTGCTTTCATCATTAGGTATGGATACTTCCTCTCCATTGGCTAAGCAATTACCTTTGAAAATTGAAAAAGTAAAACCTTCAGATGCCAATCCTAAAGGCGAATGGTCTGCAGGTAACTTCTACAATATGCCAGTTATCGCTACAGTTACCTTGATGTCTAAATTCCAAAATGACATTAAGAACTCTGAAGCAATGATTATTGACCAATTGTTCGAAAAAATCCACGAAAAAGATGTTAAGTTTGATGGATTTAAAGCGATTGCTGTACCTAAAAACAGTTATCTCCTTGCAGGTCAAAAAGTAGAAGCTGAAATCTCTTTAGCGGCATACAAAACGACAGCTAATCCAGTTGTATCTTCAAATGTTGGTCGCGTTACCAAAACGGAACAAGGTATTGCTTATTGGGAAAACACTGTTTCTGGAACGGGTTTACAAACAGTAAAAGGTACTGTATCTATTGATATGGGCGGAAAGCAAGAATCAAAACCATTTGAGTTTACTTATATGGTGGGTACAACAGGTGCTTCAATGCAGTTAGACAAAATGAACGTATTCTACATTGGTGTTCCTAATCCGGTTACCGTATCTGCTGCAGGTTATTCAATGGAAGATATCGAATTGACTATTCCTGGTTCTGATGCAGAGATTACTAAAGGTGATGCCTTAGGTAAGTACAATGTAAAAATGAAGAAACAAGGTAAAGTAATGGCTGTTATTAATGCCCGTACTAAAGACCAAGGTTTGAAACAAGTAGGTACTCAAGAGATTCGTGTTAAAATGATTCCTGACCCTGTTGCCGAAGTTGGTGGTAGAGGTGGTAGTTTTATGGAGCCTGCTAACCGTATGAAGGTTTATCCTGGTATAGTAGCTTCTATGAAAGCTTTCGATTTTGACGTAAAGTTCCAAGTTGTTAGTTTTGAATTTACCTATCTTCAAAAGCGCCAAGATCCAGTCGGTCCTATTAACGTAACGGGTCCATTATTTTCTGGTAACAAACAAGTTGCAGATTTGATCGCTAAGTGTAAACCAGGGGACAAAATTTTCCTTGAGAATATCAAAGCGAGAGGTCCTGATGGCGTAACACGTACTTTGAACACGATTATCATTACAATTCAATAATAGTTTAGATTAGTTTTCGATTTCATTTTTAATTAAACAGCAAACATTAAGGATCATGAATATCCTCAAATCATACAAGTTAGCGACAATTTTATTTCTTGGTTGTTCCGTTGCTGCAAATGCACAACCTGGTTCTATGACAGATAAGTCTTCTGCCATTGCTTCAGAGGCTGTAAATAATGAATGGCAACCATCTCGTCGTCCTGACGGCGCTTATGACAAAGTTGCTCATATCAGTAAAGCTATGCCATGGCAAGGTTTACGTGAAGATGACGTAATGTGGAAAAAGCGTGTTTGGCGTGAAATCGATGTTCGTCAAAAGCAAAACATGCCTTTCATTTACCCTGGTGATGAAAACACTGGTGGTGGTAGCTTTATCGAGATTTTGATTGATGCGGTTAAGAAAGGTAAGGTTATGGCTTATTCTCCAATGGATGAGCGCTTCACTACATCTTTTACTAAAGATCAGATCATGGATGTTTTGGTGGGTAAACCAGATACTATCTATATCGAAAATATTGAAACAGGTGAGCGTGAAATGAAGATTTCTCGTACGGAATTTGATCCAAATTCAATCACTAAATTCCGTATCAAAGAGGATGTTATTTTTGATCGTAATCTTGGTCGTAAAGTAACGAGAATCATTGGTCTTGCTCCTTTATTGGATAAAAAATCTTCTTCGGGTGAGTTTATTGGTAATGCTCCATTCTTTTGGTTGTACTACCCAGACATTCGTGATGTACTTGCTCAATACGAAGTATTTAATCCAGAAAATGATGTTGCACGTATGACTTGGGATGATTATTTTGAAGGTCGTTTCTTTTCAAGCTACATCTACAAAATCAGCAATCCATTCGATCAACGTTTCAAAGATTTTGGTATGGGCGAAATGGATGTCTTGAATGAAGGACAAAAAGTTTCAGAAGAATTAATGAACAAAGAACACGATATGTGGGTTTATTAATTTTCAAAAAAAATAGTATTTTAAATAGCTTTGCAATTTTTGCAAAGCTATTTTTTTAAGTTTAGCCTTATCACATAATGTCGATTACCAAACCTACTTTAGAAGTTTGCCTATCCCCTGCATTACTTCATTTGTTTTCTACAAAAGATACCATTACCGTCATTATTGACGTTTTTCGTGCTACTTCCACCATTGCGGCTGCCTTAGATAATGGTGCTACCCGAATTATTCCTGTTGCCTCCGTTTCAGAGTGTATCAACATTGGTCAGTCAATTACTAATAGTATTACGGCTGGAGAGCGTGATGGTAAGGTTGCCGAAGGTTTAGAATATGGGAATTCTCCTTCAGAATATCCTGCGGATTTTATTTCGGGTAAAACCTTAGTCTTAACGACTACGAATGGTACCCGCTTACTGCATATGGTTAACGGTGCTTTTGCAATTGTAACAGGGTCTTTTCCTAATCTACAAGCTATTTGTGACTTCCTTATTGCTCAAAATAAGAATGTTGTTTTGGCCTGTGCATCATGGAAAGATAGGTTTAATCTTGAAGATGCTCTTTTTGCGGGTGCTGTTGCTTCCATTGTAGCCCCCAATTTTACGATACATTGTGATAGTGCTTTAGCTTGTATGAGTCTAGATGAACAAGCTAAGGGTAATTACTTTGAGTATTTAAAGCGTGGGGCCCATTATAAGCGCCTTTCTGGTTATGGTCTAGAGTCTGATATGATTTATTGTGCCACACCCAATATTCATCCCGTGGTGCCGATTTTGCAAGGCAACGAATTGCTGGTGTACAAAGGCTAATTATTGTAAAAACGGATTGCTTGTTTTTTCATTACCAATAGTGGTTTCGTGCCCATGTCCTGAATATACTATCGTAGCTTCGGGTAATGTAAGTAATTGTGTTTTAATGCTTGATATGAGTACCTCGTAATTACCCATTAACAGGTCTGTACGTCCGATACTTCCTGCAAACAGAGCATCCCCACTAATTACCCAATTGTTTTCTTTTGAATAAAAGGCTATGCTACCGGGAGAATGTCCTGGTACAAATCTAATTTCTATTGATTCCTCTCCAAGTTTTAAGGATTCCTTTTCTGAAATAAATTGTGGAAGGGTTTGTACCCCATCATATTGAAATCCAAACATGCGAGCTGTATTGGCAGCATTGTTGAGAATGGGTAGTTCTTTTTCGTGAATCAATAAGGGTATTTTAAAATGTTGGGCTACAAAGTCTATACCCAAAATATGATCAATATGGGCATGGGTGTTGATGATGGCTTGGGGTATTAATTTCCTGTCCTCAATAAATTGGAGCAATACTTGTTCCTCTTCAGGATTACTCATGCCAGGATCCACAATCCAACATTCTTGCTGGTTATTTTGGATTAAATAAGTGTTTTCTTGAAATGGATTGAATGTAAAATGGTGTACCTGAAGCAATTTTTTATTTTTTAAAGATGAAATATACAGCAAGGATTACGAATCCATAGCTTGTAAATATGATTAATGTTCCGAGCTAAATAATATTTTGGCTACAATGCTTAAGGCTTTCATCCGTTCGCAAGCACTAAATTGTAGCTGTTTGTGCCATGCTAGAGTCTTCATGAGGTTTGAAAAAAACAAGTAGTAATATCGGCAAGAAATCTTTCAATTTGTTTTTTTAATGGTCCATATCATCATCCATCAAAGCATCTAAAATTTCTAGTTTCTTTTTGGTTATGGTCTTTTCTTTTAACACGGCATCATATTCCACCTTGTCTAAGGAAGCTGTAAATATTCCTTTAAAAACACTTCCTTTTAATTCTAGCTCTAAAACGCCACTGGTTTCCTCTTCCAAAAACACCCATTTGCCTTCTTTTGTTTTACTTACTTCTTGTCTACTGTATTCATTATCTCCAAATTTAAAAATGGCTTCCCAACTACAAATGCCCTCGGGGCAGCCACCTTCGATATATCGAATATATAAACTAACGGGTGTCTCTTCATCTAGATAACCAGCAAAATACTTTCTATCTGCTATTTGTTTTCTTTTGTTGTTTTCTTCTAGGTCTTCTCTCGATTGAGTAGAGTCAGTATTTTGTTCCGTGCTGTCAGACAAACCTTTTTTGATTCGTATTTTCTCAGCCTTTAGTTTGGCATTAAAAACATCTTTATTATTGGCCTCGAAAATATAGTTTAATTCGCCACCGTAAAATGTACCATCCATCTTCATGATATCACTTACCGTGAAGGCAAAAATTTTCCTTGTTAATTGATCTTCTATAAACACATAGCCTACAAAACGCTCTGGAGCAATGGCTTCCAAGGCCTCGTCCCTAGTTTTGGCTAATGCCTCAAGTTCATAACGACTCATCGTTATTGCCTCCCAATGGATACCTAGTTTTTTCCCTTTTTTCAAAACATTTTTAAACCATACAATTGATTGTTTTAGGTTAGCAGAGTCTTGGTTAACCATTAAGTCTTCACTAGCAGATAAATATTTTGCTCTTTGGTATGCATCACTTGTAGGGGGGGCTTTGCGTAATGTAATGGCACATAGGGTATCTGTTGCGGGAAAAACTTTAGCATACAAAAAGCTATCGTTTAATCGCAAACAGTACACAATTTTTTGTACCAGTTCGCCTTCTGTTTTGCTTTGGGCAAAAGCAAACTCCGGCGCCATAATGCATAGAAGCAATAGTGCTAGGCCCCAAAAACGTTTTTGTAATGTTGAAAAAATCATCTGAATATACTATCTGTCAAATGTAGAAATATGTTTCTACTTTTGAGCACCTAAAGATTAATTAAATGTCGTTTAAGATATACACCAAAACTGGCGATAAAGGCCAAACAAGTTTGATTGGCGGTACGCGTGTTTCCAAAAGTCATATTCGCATAGAAAGTTACGGAACCGTTGATGAGCTTAATTCTTATCTTGGTTTGGTTAATGATTTAACGAATAATGAAACCATCAATAATTGGTTGCGTGAAATACAAGATAGGCTATTTACCTTAGGCGCTGAGTTGGCAACGACCACCACAAAAGAGGTAAAAATGAAACTCCCGGATTTACATCAGAGCGATATTGTATGGCTAGAAGATAGAATAGATGAAATGAATGAACAATTGCCCGAAATGCGTTCTTTCATTTTGCCTGGTGGTCATCAAGGGGCATCTTCTTGCCATGTGGCTCGTTGTGTATGCCGCCGTGCAGAAAGGTTATGTGTGCATATGCGTGAGTTGGATGAAGAAGTTTCTGACATTATTGTACAATACCTTAATCGATTATCCGATTTTTTGTTTGTCTTAGCTCGCTACATTACACATATTAATGGCAAAGAAGAAATCCCTTGGCGTGCAAGAATCTAAATTTGTTCAATGATTTTTTTACTTTTAGTCTCCAATTTTTTAAAATAGAAATATGAGGAATCAACTTTTATTACCCAAGTTAGCCACCCAGAATAGACAACGTTTTATCAAAAAGATGAAACCCAATTCGATGGCCATTTTTCAGGGTACTGAAGTACTTAGTACTAATGGTGATGCGGTGTATACCAACCGTCCTAATAGTGATGTGCTTTGGCTTTCGGGTGTAGAACAAGAAAAGTCTATGGTTGTTTTGTTTCCCGATAATCCTGATAAAAATGCTCGTGAAGTTTTGGTGCTCTTGCGTCCTAACGAGCATCTTGAAAAATGGGAGGGGCATAAATTACGTAAGGATGAAGCCAGCGCGATTTCGGGAATTCAAAATATCCAATGGGCCGATAGTTTTGATGCCATGTTGCAGGTAATGATGCATAATGTCGATACGGTATACCTCAATACTAACGAGAACGACCGTCTGGATGGATCGCTTTACCGCACCGACTTGTTGTTTGTTCAACAAATAAAAAACCGATTCCCGCTGCATCATTACGAAAGAGCCGCACGTTTGATCAAAGAAGTGCGTGCTATAAAAACCAAAGATGAGGTAGCCGTCACGCAACAGGCTATTGACATTACTGAAAAGGCTTTCCGAAGAGTATTGCGCTTTGTGCAGCCTGGTATTACCGAAAACGAAATAGAAGCAGAAATCATTCATGAGTTTATAAAAAATGGTGCATCTCGTCATGCTTATGACCCCATCATTGCTAGTGGCGATAGGGCTCGCGTATTGCATTATGTCGATAACAATAAAGTGTGTAAAAGCGGTGAGATTATCCTTATGGATTTTGGTGCATCTTATGGCAATTACAGTGCTGATTTGTCGCGCAGCATACCGGTAAGTGGAAAGTTTACTAAGCGCCAACGTGAGGTATACAACGCTGTCTTGGATGCCCATTTATATGCCAAATCTATTTTAAAACCAGGTATTGTCTTTACAGATTATGTGGCCAAAACCAATGCGGAAATGGAAAAGCAAATCCTGAAATTGGGATTAATCAGCAAGGCAGATATTAAAAATCAAGATCCCGAGAACCCTGCTTACCGCAAATATTTTTATCATGGCATGAGCCATCATTTAGGCATTGATGTACACGATGTGGGTACACGTACTGAGGCTTTGAAAGAAGGAATGTTGTTTACTATCGAGCCAGGTATATATATCGAAGAGGAACAAATTGGTATCCGTATCGAGAATAATTTTTGGCTTACAAAAAATGGCAATGTCGATTTGTTTAAAAACATCCCCATTACTGCTGATGAGATAGAATTCTGTATGAAAAAGAAGTAATCACCTTTGTCAAAAAAGAAAAAGACCTCCAATTGGAGGTCTTTTTCTTTTAGAAATAAGTAGGGTTAATTATTTGCCAATCGTAAAACTACCGTTGGTAACAGTAATGGTATCGTTTAGATTGCTTCCTGTAAAGTTGAAACGACCAATATAATATTCAGCGTTATCTTCTATAATTTCAACAGAACCTTTAATGGAATTGAATTCACGACCCAAATAAGTCAATTTTACCGAGTTGCTATCTGTTTGTACGGCACTACCTTGATACAAAGTATAGGTTCCCTTGCCTTTATAGCTATTAACAAACATGTTTAACGATGTAGGGTTGGTTTTGTATTGTGAACCCAAAAAACGTACAGAACCTGAAAAAGGTATTTCAGCATAAACCTTCGCTGCATCAGCATTCCAGGTTACCGCTGAGTCCGCAGAATTACGCTTAATAGAGGCCGACATAGAACGCACTGTTTTGTCTGATTCTCCAGGTTTACAAGCTACAAAACCGATAAATAGAACGGCCGAAAGGGATAATATTACGTTACGCATCTTTATTGTTAAGTTTTACAAGGGATAAATGTAGTAAAAAAGTTTTTAGAAATGCAATCTTCAACCGCATTTACAAAAAAAAATATTGAACCCATGCTAAACCCCAGCGCTTTAACTATAAAATTTATGAATTTCACTATTGGTTATTTACCAAATCCATAACGTCAGCAAGGTTTTACTTTGCAGTATCAACTTAATAGGTACAGTATTGGAAAATTCTACATTCTCATCCCTTAATCCGGCTACAGGAAAGTTAATAGGCACTTATCAACAACATACAGACCAGCAAGTCAATAAAGCATTATTGGCTTCTGATAAGGCTTTTCAGCGATGGTCCCAAAGCAGTTTACAAGAAAGGGCTGCCTTGTTGTTGGCTATCGCAAAGGCTATCAGAGCAAATGTGGAGGTATATGCCCAATTGGCCACTGCCGAAATGGGTAAGCCTATTGCTCAAAGTCGTGCCGAATTGGAGAAATGTGCCAAAACAATGGAGTTTTATGCTCAGGAAGGTCCCAAAATGTTGGCCAATGAAAGGGTGCCAACAGCAGCTAAAAAGAGCTTTGTGAGCTATCAGCCTTTGGGTGTTGTACTGGCCATCATGCCTTGGAATTTCCCTTATTGGCAGGTATTTCGTGCTATGGTACCCATATTGCTTTCCGGCAATGCCATGATCTTAAAACATGCTGCCAATGTAAGCGGCTGTGCTTTGGCTATTGAGAAAATCTTAAAAAAAGCAGCGGCTCCAAAGGCTTTGTTCCAAAGTATCCTTACCAGCTCAGAAAATGTTGCTGCAATCATTGCTGCTCCGCAAATTTCGGCGGTAACCTTTACCGGTAGTACTGCTGCGGGGCGTAAGGTAGCTGCTATTGCTGCGCAAAATTTAAAAAAGCAGGTCTTAGAATTGG
This sequence comes from Chitinophagaceae bacterium, assembly GCA_034680125.1. Classification (GTDB taxonomy): domain Bacteria; phylum Bacteroidota; class Bacteroidia; order Chitinophagales; family Chitinophagaceae; genus Rurimicrobium. The sequence goes on along the minus strand of JAXITL010000037.1, from coordinate 2,657 downwards.
GGGGCAGTGATGCTTATGTTGTGTTGGAAGATGCTGATATAGACCTTGCTGTAAATACTTGCTTCGACGCACGATTTATCAATAGTGGCCAAAGCTGTGTTGCGGCAAAACGTTTTGTCGTGGTCAAGAAAGTTCGGAAAATTTTTGAAGAAAAAATGCTGACCAAGATTAAAGCAGCAAGTTTTGGCGACCCAACCGATACCCGCAATGCTATTGGGCCAATGGCGCGATTAGATTTACGAAACGAATTGCACAATCAGGTGCTCAAGACATTAGATCAAGGTGCTCAATTGCTTTGTGGTGGCTATATTCCAGAGGGGTTGGCTGCTTATTACCCACCTACATTATTGAGTAAAGTAAAAAAAGGGATGGCTGCTTACAGTGAAGAATTGTTTGGTCCAGTAGCTGTAATCATAGAAGCAAAAGATGAAAAAGAGGCCATCAAAATAGCCAACGATACAGAATTTGGATTGGGTTCTGCCATCTTTTCAAAAAACAGAAAACACGCCGAAACTATTGCCCAGCAATTAATACAAGCAGGTAATTGCTTTATAAATGCAGCGGTGCATTCCGATCCCCGACTACCTTTTGGAGGCATCAAAAATAGTGGTTATGGCCGCGAGCTATCCGTTTTTGCCTTGCGCGAATTTGTCAATATCAAAACGATTGTTGTGCAATAATTTATTTTCGGATTCCCCTCCCAGTTTATCCTGAGCGGAGACGAAGGAGAGGGCTTAGGGGTGTGTATTTAAAAGCAAAACGATTCGTTCAAGTTGCTATTATTCCTTTAATTTGTGGCTGATTTTAAACAGTACACCCACCACATTATGCTTACTTATTTAGCCCTCGGCGACTCCTATACTATTGGCGAACAAGTGCCTTATGCCCAAAATTTTCCGATGCAAACAATTACCCTTTTGCAACAAAAAAATATTCAAGTCGCAGAGCCAGTAATTGTGGCCACTACGGGCTGGACAACCGATGAACTGCAAGCGGCGATAAGAGAAAAAGCCATCAACGAAACATTTTCTTTTGTTAGCTTACTTATTGGAGTCAACAATCAATATCGTGGGCGCAGCCTCGAAAATTACCAAGCAGAATTTACGCAATTGTTGACCCAAGCGATCCATTTTGCTAATGGCCATAGCGATAAAGTAATTGTCTTATCCATACCCGATTGGGGTGTTACCCCTTTTGCCGAAGGCAAAGACCGTGCACAAATAGCCTTAGAAATTGATGCCTACAATGTAGCTGCACAACAAATTACGCTGTTGCACAAGTGCCATTTTATAGACATCACAGACAGTACTAGGGCCAATGGTTTGAAAGAAGATTTTTTGGCCGAAGATCAATTACACCCTTCGGGCAAAGAATATGCTGTTTGGGCTGAAAGGCTTTCGCAGCGGCTTGTACAATTATTTTAATCATTGACCACATTGCTTGCCTCGCTTTCATTCCAAAGCCTGTCTAATGCCGTAACTACATACACTTCGTTCTTTTTAGCCGAAGCTGTTTTGTCCAAGAATTTATTGCCTTTTTGCACAGAAATGATGTGTTCGCTTTTATCCAAATTAATCGTTTCGTTTTTTTGAAAACGATAAACAGCATAAGTAATATTGTCTTGTTTTTTACCCACAGTGGTCCACTCAAGTTGCAAGGCATCAGATTTCTTTTCGGCTTTCAATTCGGGTGCATCCGGTGCCTTATTGTCTAACCAGGGCATTGTGGGTGGAAATGCAAAATGCTTGTTGGTCGCATTTTTGAGGCTGTCGCTTAAGGCGCTACTTATTTTATTAAAGCTAGAGGCGCTATAAAAAACAACTCCTGGGTTTTCACATTTTTCACGGATGGCTTCTATTTGTTTTAATATTTCTGTGGGTCCTTGCCATATCACAGCTTTCGATTCGGCCATGCGATATACACCCAATCCAAAATACATGTGGCGTTTATAGCTGTGGTTTTCCCACCAAGGAAGCAAAGTTTCAAATGCCGCCGCACGATGCCCATGCTCCCAATACAATTGCGGCAACGTATAGTCTACCCAGCCTTTTCTTTGCCATAGTAAGATGTCCGAATATAAATCATCGTAGCAAGTTTGCCCGCCGCGTGTAGCCGAGCCTTCAGGGTCTTTGCTGGCATTGCGCCATACCCCAAATGGGCTAATGCCAAACTTTACAAATTTCTTTTCGCTCTTGATATTGTTATACAAAGTGGCCACAAAAGTGCTCACATTATTTCTACGCCAATCCTCTTTATTGCTAAAAGATTCTTTGAATCTGCTGAAGCTTTGTGCGTCGCCAAATTCTACTCCCGGAATACGATATGGATAAAAATAATCATCGAGATGCACACCGTCAATATCATATCTTTTCACCACATCCATGATGATTTTGGTAACATATTCTCGCGCTTCGGGAACACCGGGGTCTATGTAAGATTTTCCGCCATAGCTGATTATCCAATCCGGGTGTTTGTGGGTGACATGCGATGGCGGGTTCGGATTCTTTTTGCTATCAGTAAGGGCTCGAAAAGGGTTGAACCAAGCGTGCAATTCCATATGGCGCTTATGGGCTTCTTCTATGGCAAAGCTTAAGGGGTCGTAGGCTGGAAATGGCTGCTGTCCTTGCTTCCCGCTGAGGAATCGGCTCCACGGTTCA
>JAXITL010000036.1:0-18767 GCA_034680125.1 Chitinophagaceae bacterium | reverse complement strand
GATACGATAATAAAAAAGCCCGACAGACTAAGTCTGTTGGATGTTATTTGAGGCTGTTATAAACTTTGTAAATCACCACCTTGATTGTTGGTGTTTGTATCTCTCTTTGTCTGAAAAAAAAGCACTATTAATCATTTTATGATTATTTCAGCCTCTACTTTTCAGTATCATAATAAATCTTATAAAATTTCCGACCATCTTTTTCCACACCCTGTTCTATCAATTCTCTGTCGCCGTGGATATAAATATGGAAATTTTTATCCAGCTTAAGAATGCTTTTAAATACGCGCGCTTGTTTCTTTACTGCTTGTGCTGAAATTTCAAAACCGTCTGCAATTTCTAGTTCGTGCTCTTGTTGCCAACTTTGGTCGAAGCTTCGGAATGATTTAATGATGCCTTTGTCTTCAAACACTTCTTGCTCAAATTCTGCTTTGTCGAAGGTGTCGTGGCTTTTAAAATATTCTACCGAGCGATTCAATAAATTGAGTTGGTCGGTTTTATTGACATCATATTCATTGGGTATTTGCTCGGTAATAAATGTTTTGGCTAGGGTCAGAAAATCAGTCGTATTATTGATATGGTCGTTTTTCGATTGGTGTTTGATAAATTCATTTTGCCAATAATCGGTTTCATGGCTATTGCTATCAATAATAAAAAGTGTGAAAGGCTCCTCGGTAAATACGATCAGGCAAGCTTTGTCGGGCTTTTTAGTGCTCAATCCTTTCCTGAATTGTAAGTCTATTTGTTTGTTCGCTTGCTTTGTTTCGATGTAATTTTCTTTTTCCTCAAACTTATAAATACCGAGGGCTTGGTAATGTTTGTTGCCCAATTGCAAGTCTTGGAATTGCACCACAAATAGCTCGCCATCCTTGATATTTGGATGCTTCGATGTTTCAATCAAATGCTCTGCAATATTTTTAGAGATTTCTAAAAAATCAGCTTCTTCCAGCACTTTTTTAGAGAGTCCAAAAAGTACATTGTACTCTAAATTGATATTGTGTGCAAATTCAAAAGTTGTAGTATGGCCTTGAAATGGCTTGAGGAAAAGCCTTTTTAGCAAAGCATCTTCACTATCATCACTACTTTCGTACAGGGCATCACTCAATATTGATTTGCCTTCGCTAGAGACTATTTTATGCACCGCCATTTTGCTGATGACGCATTCATCGTATTGTATCATTTTGTTCTACAGTTTTACTTTTAGCCCAATCCTATTTCTTGGTGTTGTGCTGGTATAATAACATCTTTGAAGCCTTTGCGCAGCAGCCTGCTTTTAAATTCTAATTGCACATCATATTCGCCGTGCACCAAAAATACTTTTTCCACTTCTTTTTTATCTTGGCAAGCAAGCCATTGGCACATATCATCATAATCACCGTGGGCACTCATGCTTTTAATCACACCCACATCGGCTTTTACCCCATATTTTTTGCCAAAAATAGAAACTTCTGGGTTTCCCGAAGCCAGTCTAGCCCCTAAGGATTGGGGCTCGCAATAACCCACAATGAGTATCGTGTTTTGGGGATTTTCTATTCCGTGTAGAATATGGTGCTTTACGCGCCCAGCTTCTGCCATACCCGATGCCGAGATGATGACACAAGGGCTGTTATTCTCGTTTAGTGCCCTAGATTCTTGCGCAGTTTCTATAAATTCTAAGCCTTTAAAATCAAAAACATCTTCGTCGCGCTGGAGCATTTTTTGGACCGCTGCATTAAAACATTCGGGATGTTCTTTGATAATGTTGGTAGCTTTTATAGATAATGGACTATCTACATAGTAAGGTAATTTGGGCAGTCGGTTTTCTAGTTCCAACCTATTCAATGCATACAGCAATTCTTGTGTGCGCCCTACGCTGAATGCGGGGATAATGAGTTTGCCTTTCTTTTTGATACAGGTATCTTTAATGTATTGGAGCAGGTCGTCAATCATAGGCTTGGCATCTTCATGCAATTTATTGCCATAGGTGCTTTCCATAATGATAATATCTGCTTGCGGAAACGGTTGTGGTGATCGAAGAATGACATCTCTATAACGTCCTAGATCTCCGCTAAAAGTGATTCGTTTTGTTTTGCCTTCTTCCTGTATACTCAGGTTTACAGCGGCACTGCCCAAGATGTGGCCCGAATCGGTGTACAATAATTCAATGTCCTTGTCTATTTGTATAGCTTGGTTGTAGGGTACAGCCTGAAACAAGGGTAAAACATTTTGTGCATCTTCAATCGTATACAAGGGTTCTATTAAATCCCGCCCATCACGTACTCTTTGCTTGTTGATATGCAGCACATCAGCCTCTTGAATTCTGGCCGAATCTACCAGCATTATTTTGGCCAAATCTTCTGTGGCATCGGTACAATAAATAGGACCCTTGTATCCCAATGCAACTAATCTGGGTAATAATCCAATATGATCGATGTGTGCATGTGAGATGATTACATAACTCAGATCCGTAGGCTGGAAACCAAAAATGCTATTTAATCGGAGTGTATCTTTTCCCATACCTTGGAATAGGCCGCAGTCTAGCAATATTTGTTTGCCATTTTTCAAATGGATAATATGTTTTGAGCCCGTAACAGTGCGTGCTGCACCGTGGAAAGAAATTTTCATCGATTTGAGGATTTTTAAATAGCTGTAAAGAATTGAAGGTAAAGTTTCTTGGGGCATTTTCCTTTATATGCAACATAATTTTTGGCTGATGCATACTAAAAGTGAAAAATTGTTGTTTTGCTTATGTGTCGTAAAAAAGAAATTTTTTACGGGTTCAAATAAATATATTTGCGGAGCATTATAAAAATAACATGAGCATGATCCTAAATACCATCCTACTTCAAGCCGATAGTTTAGCACAATCAGTAGCAGAGCTTGCTGAGCCTGTCAAAGAAAAGCTCTCCTTATTTGCTTTGCTCAAGGAAGGCGGTTTGCTGATGATCCCTTTGCTATTGTGTTCTGTAGCAATGGTATATATTTTTTGGGAGCGTTTTTCCGCTATTCGCAAAGCTGCCGTTTTAGATGTGAATTTTGTTAATCGTATTCGCGAACAAATTGTCGCTGGAAATTTGCAAGGGGCAAAATCGCAATGTAAAAATACCGATTCGCCCATTGCTCGAATGATCGAAAAAGGCGTAAACAGAATAGGTAAGCCAGTTGATAGTATCGAAAAAGCAATGGAAACTGCCGGCAAATTGGAAGTATATCAGTTAGAAAAAAACATGTCAGCACTCAATACGATATCGCGTATTGCCCCCATGTTCGGTTTCTTAGGTACCATTGCGGGTATGATTATCTTGTTTTTTAATATTCAGCACGAAGGCTTTTCTCTAGAAGGAATTGCCGGCGGTATCTATACCAAAATGGTTACTTCTGCTGTAGGATTAATTATTGGCTTGTTGGCACATGTGGCCTTCGACTTCCTCAATGCTCAAATCAACAAAATGGTTAATAAAATGGAAATTGCTGCAGCAGAATTTATTGATATTTTACAAGAGCCTGCCAAAGCTTAAGCTGTAGAAATGCATTTTTCAATACAGTCCATCTCTCGCCAGGTGCTTTTTTTAGTCTTGTTATTTTTTATAATGTGTCATCAATCTTGTGCTTCGGTCCGAAAACCCCGAGGATGCGGTTGCGGAATAAATGAGCGTGGATCGACAAAAGATTTATTTAAATAATTGGATGGGATACATTACTTTTTTGATAAAAAATAAAACAAACAAATTATTCTTTTAACTTCGCACAAAATTTTCCTTAAATAATGAACGTACACGAATATCAAGCCAAAGAATTATTGAAACGCTATAATGTACCTACTCAAGAAGGTATTGCAGTTGAAAATGTAACTGATGCGTTGAATGCTTATAGCCAAATCTCAAGCCAAACGGGAAGCAAATTTGTAGTAGTAAAAGCGCAAATACACGCTGGTGGCCGTGGTAAAGGTCGTATGGTAGAAGTGCCAGAGCAAAGTGGTGTAGCCGTTGTGAAAAGCGCTGAGGATGTAGAACGTGTTGCGAAAAATATTTTAGGAAATACTTTGGTGACCATCCAAACAGGTGCTGCTGGTAAAAAAGTAAGCAAATTGTTGGTTGCACAAGATATGTACTACGATGGCCCAAGCGACAGAAAAGAATTTTATCTTTCTATCCTTTTGGATCGTACCAAAAAGCAAAACGTAATCATGTACAGCACCGAAGGTGGTATGGACATTGAAGAAGTAGCGCACAACACGCCTGATAGAATTTATAAAGAGTGGGTTGCCCCAAATATGAGCCTTCAAGGCTATCAAGCACGCAATATCGCTTTCAACCTTGGTTTGAGCGGTGAGGCCTTTAAAAACATGGTGAAATTTGTAACCAATTTGTACAATGCTTACGTTGGTTTAGATGCATCGATGATTGAAATCAACCCATTGTTCAAAAGCGCTGACGATAAAATCATCGCTGTTGACTGTAAAATGGATCTTGATGATAACGCTTTAATGCGCCATCCCGATCTGAAAGACATGCGCGACAAATCTGAAGAAGATCCTACCGAAGTAGAAGCAGGCGAATTCAACCTTAACTATGTAAAATTGGACGGTAACGTTGGTTGCATGGTAAATGGTGCTGGTTTGGCTATGGCTACGATGGATATGATTAAATTGGCTGGTGGTGAGCCTGCTAACTTCTTGGACGTAGGCGGTACCGCAAATGCACAAACTGTTGAGGCTGGTTTCCGTATCATTATGAAAGACCCTAACGTAAAAGCAATTTTGATCAACATCTTTGGTGGTATCGTTCGTTGCGACCGTGTAGCAGCTGGTGTTATTGAAGCCTACAACAATATGGGTAACATTAATATCCCCATCATTGTTCGCTTGCAAGGTACCAATGCCGAAGTAGCGAAAGAATTAATCGTTAATTCTGGTCTTAAAGTACAAAGTGCTATCCAATTGAGCGAAGCAGCACAATTGGTGCAAGACGCTATTGCAGGTAAAAACTAAGATTCATTTCTTTAAAATAGTAAAACCGTCAGAAGCAATTCTGACGGTTTTTTTTGTCAATTGACTCATTTCTATAATCAAGGGTTGAGCCTGTCCTGACAAAGGAAGGATCGCACCGTCAGGGTTCGTCGTTTATTTGGGCTTCGCCTATCGCAAGCTTGTGTATTCCCAATCCATACACTGTTATTCGGTAAGAATCTATAAGGTAGGGGAAACAAGGATGTGCCCTATTAATCCAAAGCCGCAGCAGCCCATAGCAATCCAGCGTAGGATTTACGCCATTTAGCTTTCAGCTCTACCAATTTTTGAGCCACCTCGAGCACTTTGTTTTGGCGGGCATTCATCACAAATAGGGTGCTCTCACCATTTGTAAATCGAATCACTTCGCCTTGGTAAAGTCTACTATAATTTTTATAGGCATCTTCGAAAGTGTTGATTTGGCTTTGAAGATTAAACACCTCGTTGTAATAACTTTTAATTTTATTATTGATTTCAAGAGTCGTGATATCTTGTTGCAAATTGGTCTCTTCAATTTTGAGTCTTGCTTGCTTGTAAGCACCACGTGCTTGGCGCATAAATAGTGGAACCGACAAGTCCACACTTAGTTTGTGGTTGTTTTCGAGCAAGAGCCTGTCGGTCGGATTAGCAAAAGTAAAACCATTATTGAGGGCATTCCCACTCACACTCAATTTAGGGATAAAAGATTGCGCTTTTAATTTGCGTTCGGTTTCGAGAATATCAATTTTAAAATCTAAGCTACGCAATTTGGGGTGACTGATGGCTGCTGTTTCTAATAGCGTTTCTAATGCAGGAGGAATAGGGTAGGCTTCATTTATTTGGTTGTCCATTGGTATGATATTTTCATTCCAATCCATTGCCTTTTGGTCTTGCAGCCAAAGATAATTGCTGAGCATCAATCCCGCATTTTGCCATTCTAGTTTAGTCGATTGGGCAAGCATCTGAAAGGTTTGCAATTGAGTCAATGCCTCGGTAGTATCTATAGCAGGTTTCGATCCTTGTTCGTATTCTACTTTTACAAAACGAAAGCGGTCTTTACTAACCTCTAGGGCATCTTCCACGATATGGTAAATTTCATAGTTGCGCACCCATTGCCAATAGGCAGCAATGGCATCAAACAACAGATCATTGAGGATTAATTCTTGTTCGGCCTTACTGAGTTTTACCATGCTTTTGGCTTGTTGCAAAGTGGCACGGCGCTTGTCGAATAATAATTGGTGCAGCCCCATTTTTACCCCGATATAACTCGATTCGCCCATCGTAAGTTCGTTGCTAGCCCTATCACCTTCTATTTTTTCGGTACCCGCTTTTAGGTCGATGCCAAACCAAGTGGGGATGACAATTTCTGGATTAAAATAATCGTAATATCCCTTTCCACCAAAGGTTTTGGTACTATAATCTGCCCCAATAGTTGGGTCAAAGGATCCTCTGTTTTCCAACAGGTTTGCCTTGGCACGTTCTACACCAATGCTTGCTTGACGCACCACAGGGTGGTATTGTTTTACAATAGAAATAAATTCATCTTGGCTCAGTGTTTTGTTGTTGGTATTAGTTGTTTGTGCCCAACTATTTGTTGCCCAAACGAGTAAGCCCACAATCCAAAAACAACTATTTCTTTTTCTTTGCATCCTTAATCGATTTGCTTTCTTGCGCTTTGTAAAAATCAGGAGGAAATCCATTAATGTTTCGCCACAGTTCGTACCAAATAAATACATCATTGAGCAGGGCAATTCCATTGACACCAGTACCTATTTTCAAGCTAGGTGGCCAAGGTTTCTCGCCATCTACTTGGGCAATTAATACTCTAAACATTCCGTTGGGACTAACACTGTTCTCTATAGCGGCTATTTGTCCTTGAAACATGCCTATGGAGGCTGCAGGCCAGCCGCTAAACACCACAGCTGGAAAACCATCGAACACCATATTGATTCTTTGTCCTTTTTCAACAAGGGGTAAATCGACAGGTTTTACATAGATTTCTACCGCCAAACCAATGTTTTTGGGCACAATTTCTAAAAGTGTTTCGCCTTCTTTTACAATTTCGTTGATACCTGCTTTGCTAGCATTAATGATTTGACCGTCTTGTGGGGCTATCAAAAAGTATTGTCCATTACGAATAGTATAGTTGGCAAATTGATTTTGTAATTTCGATATTTCTCCTTTGCCGGTGGCTATTTCGCTTTGTGCAGCAGCGCGGTCGCCTTGTGCTTTAGCGTATTTTTCGATGTATTCTTGTTGGGTTTGATTGAGTTCGATTTTCGCATTGGTCAGATCTGTTCGTGTGTTGTTCAGCTTTATTTCAGCGCTCATTTTTTTTGCCAAGGCACTTTGCATTGATTGGTTGCGTTGCTCTACTTGCACCAACGAAGCGAGGCCGCTATCGCGCATTACCAATTGGCGTTTGTATTGGGCTTCTGCAATTTTAAAATCATTATTAGCCGCAATCATATCCATGCTATCACTAATGATTTTGAGTGTGTTTTGTTGGATTTTATTTTGAAGTTGCTCTAATTTTAATCCTCTAGATTGCTCAATGGCTTTCATTTGTTCGGAGGTGGCATTAACCTTGTCTGTATAAGAGGAAACAGATGCAACTTTTGCTTCCATTTGTTCTTTGGTACGATCTAGCAATTGCGGGTCTAGGTAAGCATCTTTTATCTCTGCCAATTGTGCAATGGTGTCTCCCTTTTTTACCATATCTCCTTCTTTGACATGCCATTTGACAATTCGTCCAGCGATAATCGTGTTCAATTGTTGCGGTCGATATTCTTGACGCAGGGTGGTTACAGCGCCTCTAGCACGAATATTTTGGGTCCATGGTAAGAACAGTAATATTAGCAGACCTATTAATATTCCATAAAACCACTTGCGAATATTACTCTTATGATTTCCAAAATATATTTTTTCGAATGAGGTAATGGGCGAGTTGCCACCTGCTTCTTTTTGAATTCTATTTTTGATGTCCTGCATTTCCTTAATTCACTTTTATACTTTGAATTTTTCCTTTGTCTAGTGCAATTATTTTATGACATTTAGTTGCAAAAAACAAATCATTGTTTACGACCACAACTGTTGTATGGGGCATTTTATGAAGGATATAATCTTGAATGGATTGTACATATTCTTCCTCCATGTTTTGCCAAGGATTTTCGAGTAAAACCAAGCTAGAATCGCCAACCAGCGCTCTCATAAGTAGTATTTTTCGGGCTATGATTCCTGATAGGTGTTCGCCAGCGGAATTCAGTTTAACTTCTATCCCCTCTTTTTGTTGGAGGATAAAATCTTTTATCCCAACGATTTCTGCCATGTGCATTATCCTCTCCGTTGTGATACGCTCATCACCAATGCAGATGTTTTCTCTTAGGGTACCTTCAAAAATTTCTTGGCCATTGAGTTGTACGCCAATTGCCGCTCTCAAAGAGGCGTTGTCGTATTTATCGATGGGTATATTATTGATAAAATAAGTACCGTTAAAGCTTTTATAAACCCCGCTCAACAATTTCAATAAGGATGATTTTCCAGAAGCGTTTGGGCCATAGATTGCTATCTTTTCGCCTGAATGAATGTCTAAATTGATGTCGTGGAGGACCCATTTATCTAGCTGATATCCAAAATTGACATTGCTTAATTTTAATTCTAATCCTTTTTGATGACATTCTAAAGGTTCTGTTCCTTCTGATTCTTCGGGCTTGTCCAATATTTTCGAAAGTTTATCTACAGAGGTTAAAACATCATATACACTTTCTAGGTTGATGATTATTTTTTCTACAGAATCTATAATCATTACAATAACAATTTCTGCAGCTACAAATTGTCCAAGATTTAATTCCTGTTGAATAACCAATAGTGCACCTACGCTGAGCATGGCGGCTGTAATCAATACCTTAAACCCAATGAGTGTCCAATATTGAAACTTCAATACTTTAAAATGCTCCGTTCTTGCATCTAGGTACCCACCTACATATTGGTCTGTTTTTTTGATGTGCAATGATGCTGCGCTCGAAAATTTGAAGGCTGTTACAGCTCTAGCAAGGTCCTGCAGGTAGCCGCCCGTTTTGTATTTGAAGTCACTTTCTTTCATGCTTGATTGCAATCCCTGGTTGCCAGTAAGGCGCAACAACAAATAAAGGACAAGGACTAAGGCCAAACCAAAAATGATAAAAGTGGCGCTATAAAAGGATAACAGGATTAAACCAAAAATTATTTGAATCGTTGCCGCGGGCATATCTAATAATAGCTTTGACATACCTTTTTGTAGATTCTGTACATCAAAAAATCGATTGACAAATTCGGGTAAATAATAGTCATCCACCTTGCTCAGGTTAAGTTTTGGGATACGACTAGCATACCAAAAAGTATATCGTACAAATATTTGTTGTTGTATCGTTTCTATGATGCGCATTTGATTGACCCTAAGAAAGCCCACCAAAAAAACACCTAAAACAACTGCAATAATTAATAGTACAATGGATGTAGAAATGCCGCCCCCCATAACAAATGCAATGATGGCCTGAATGCCCAATGGCAAGGATAGCTGAATAAGCCCCCCTAGGATAGCATAAAAATATACAGAAGATATTTCTGCTTTTTCGTATTTAATTATGCTCAGCAATTTGCTAAGTGTACTGTTATTCCCTTGATCTGCCATAGCTTGGATTATATTACTCCTTTCGCAAAAATATACTTATAAGCTTTAAACTAATTCTTTTTAGATAGTTTTAAAGCTTGGTAAATCCTTAAACTTTTGTAAAAATTGATTTTTAAAGATATTCCATAAAATCTATATAGAGCCTGCGCTTCCTTTTATTGGAATAAAGAAAAAAACGTCGTTTATTTGCGCTGTTTGAAATCTATAGCCTACATACTTTTATTTTCTTTTTCAGTTCTATTTGTTGGAAAGACAAGTAGCGTTAAATCTGCCTTTTCTGAAATAGAAAAGCAGCTAGATGATATAGAGAAAAATGTAGATGTTGAGGATAATTACGAATGTTCAACTGAAAAAAGTATCGAAGATGACGATATTCCTAATTTTGTTGTGGTAAACCGAACTAATAGTTTATTTGATGGTATAGTTCTTGTCATTTACAGTTTTGCAAAAGTTCTGCATTTTCCTAATGCTCATTTCTGTAGAATGAATAATCCCATCATAGGTATATTCACGCCTCCTCCCAATTTTTAAGCTCATTACCTTTCTTGTTTTTTTTAAATGCCCACTGTTTCACATTGAGTATTTAATATTTATTTTTCAAATATTTTTTATGCACAAACCTTCATTTCCTACCACGCCACTTGGGCGTATTAAGTTGTTTTTTACATTTTTTGATTCTCGTTGGGAAGATTTGACCAAAGAAAACTGGCTCAAAACGATTTATCGCGATTTTAGTGCCGGCCTTATTGTAGCCATGACCGCCATCCCTATGGCAATGGGTTTTGCTATGGCGATGGGTATGCGCCCAGAACATGGTATTATTGCAGGTGCATTAGCTTGTGTTATTGGTCGCACCTTTGGTGGGTCAAAATACCAAGTTTATGGCCCTACTGCAGCATTTATTCCTGTAATTGCTGCTTTGATGACAAAGTACGGACCAAGCGGTGGAGGTACTTTCGAATCGGCACATGGTTTTTTGATTTTGGTTTCCATAATAGCAGGTTTGATTCTTGTTTTGATGGGTGTATATGGTTTTGGTAAATATGCAAAACTTGTTCCGAATTCAATTATTGTGGGTTTTACAATTGGTATTGCTGTTGCAATTGCACTTACAAATCTCGAAGATATTTTGGGAATTGAATCTTTTGCTATGCTCATTGGCCAAGATGAAAATATTAGTGGTGGTTTTTTGAATAATGTTTATTCTGCATTGCACAATCTTAATAAGCTCAATATTTATTCGATACTCTTGGGGGTATTCACTTTTGTAATTATAAAAGTATTATTGCGCATTTCAATTTTTATTCCTGCTCCAGTAATTGCTATTGCAACAGCGACTATTCTTTCTGCAACAGTTTTTGCAAATAAAGGTTTAGTATTGGTTAAAGATATTTATGGTTCTATTCCTAATAATTTTTTCGTATTTACTGCACCTTCTTTGCCCGGTTTTAATGGAAGTGTGTTTTTAGATATTTTGTATTTCGTAGGAGCCATTGTTTTTGTTTCAGGGGTAGAAAGTATTTTATGTTCTTCTATGGCCGATAAAATGGCTGAGAATAAAAAGACACCATTTAATCCCGATAAAGAATTTTTTGGTCAAGGTATGGTGCAAATTCTCACACCGCTTGTGCAAGGTTTTCCATGCACAGGTGCATTAGCAAGAACAGCCACTAGTATCAAAGCTGGGGCTAAAACGCCATTAGCCGGATACTTTAAAGCTATTTTAAAATTGACAATGGCTTATTTTTTAGCCCAATATTTAGAGTTGATACCAATGGCTTGTATTGGAGGTATATTAGTCTGGGTGGCTAGTAATATGATAAAATTGAAAGAAATAAAAGAAATTAAGCACCTCGGTAAATTTGAGTTTTCAATGATGGCTTACACTGCTGTGATGGTTCCAATCACTGATTTTTTAACAGGTGTTCTTTCTGCATTGATAATTTATTTTATTGTTAATAAATTCTTCTCCAAGAAAAATAAAGTTTTAATAGAGCATTAAAAGAAAAAAAAGCGAAAATGGAAAACTATAAAAAACTTTTAGCCAATAATAAGCAATGGGCTGCAGATGCTGTTAAGCATGATCCCGATTATTTTACACGATTGGAACACATCCAAAACCCTGATTACTTGTGGATAGGATGCAGTGATAGCCGCGTGCCTGCCGATAAAATTACAGGAACTAATCCCGGTGAAATATTTGTGCATCGTAATATTGCCAATATGGTAGTGCATACCGATATTAATTTGTTGGCTGTACTCGAGTATGCCGTATACCACTTAAAAGTAAAGCATATTATTGTTTGCGGGCATTATGGATGTGGGGGTGTAAAGTCTGCTATGACCAATCATAATTTCGGTATCATCAATAAATGGATTAGGAACATTAAAGACGTTTACCGTATACATAGCCAAGAATTTGAAAAATTGGATCAAGAAACGGATAAAATAAATAGAATGGTAGAGTTGAATGTTCAAGAACAAGTCATTAATCTGGCCAAAACGAGTATCATTCAAAAAGCTTGGAAAGAACGTCAAATGCCCTCTTTGCATGGTTGGGTATATGATTTGCACGATGGGCTTATTAAAACTGTTTTTGAGATGGGGCCAGATGATTTCCTTGATCCATTGTATCGTTTTGATGATTTGTAAAAAAAAAACCGCAAGCAATATTGCTTGCGGTTAATAATAAGTGCCTTTAGTTTTTTTAATTGTTGTAGAATAGAATCCTATTTACAAATTGTGATAAAGGCCGTGGGTATCCACCAAATATTTAAGCCAAAAGAAACACTAACAATTTGGTAGCCTTCTTGGTTTTTTTCATTCAAGATCTTTTCTACACGTGTTATCAATTGTTTTGTTGACCACATTGATGACTCTTTGACGATTGTGTATTGTTTCATATTGAAAATAACTTTTAGGCATTTTTAAAACTGGCTATTACAATCGGCAAACATCGGTTGCATTTTGTCTTTGTCCGAAACGATGGCTTCGTCGAGGTTGATTTTCCAATCGATGTTTAGGCTTGGATCCTTATAGAAGACGCCACCTTCATTTTCTTTGCTGTAAAAATTATCACATTTATAAAAAACTTCGGCCGTATCACTCAGCACCGAATAGCCATGAGCAAAACCGCGCGGGATCAAAAATTGGCGCTTATTTTCGTCGTTAAGTTCAACACCATACCATTGTTTGTAGGTTTTACTATCACGGCGTAAGTCCACCACCACATCCCAAATGCGGCCTTGCAGGCAACGGATCAATTTGGACTGCGCAATTGGGTTGTTTTGATAATGCAAGCCGCGCAATACATTTTTTACGGAGCGGGCTTGGTTGTCTTGCACAAATTTGTATCCAAAAGCAGTCTCTTTTTCAAAAACCTGCTCGTTAAAACTCTCAAAGAAATATCCTCTGTCATCCCCAAAGACGCGGGGTTCCAAAATCAATAATCCTTCGAATGGTGTTGTAATAACATTCATTTATTTGCTCAATTGGTTTACAATAGCATGTACATGCTCAGAAATATAGCGTAATTCTTCGCTTGTTAATTCGGTATGAATGGGTAAAGAAATGACACAAGTATTTAAGAAATCAGTTACAGGCAAATGGTATTCTGCACCACCAAATTCTTTCAGCATCTCTTGTTTGTGACTAGATACTGGATAGTAAATCATTGATGGTATCCCTTTCTCCGCAAGTAATTCCTGTACCTTATCACGGTCCACCTTAACCTGAAGCGTGTATTGATGGAAAACGTGTGTGCTATAGGCTGCACGGTGGGGCGTAATAATATTAGCGTTGTTTGCAAATGCATTATCGTAATAGTCGGCAGCAGCACGTCGAGCATCACAATACTCGTCTAACTTGCGTAATTTAATACGGAGTACTGCTGCTTGTATCGAATCGAGTCGACTGTTACAACCCACCATTTCGTGGTAATAGCGTACTTTTTGTCCATGGTTAGCGATCATCGAAAGCTGCTCGGCAAGGGCGTCATCATTGGTAAACATGGCACCACCATCACCATAACAACCTAGATTTTTTGATGGGAAAAAAGAAGTGCATCCGATAATGCCCATAGAGCCCGTTTTCTTTTGCGTACCATCTTTAAAAGTATAAGTGCCGCCAATGGCCTGTGCATTATCTTCTATTACAGGAATATTTTTTTCATTGGCTAGAGCCAATAACTCCTCCATATTCACGCTCTGTCCATAAAGGTGTACGGGAATAATAGCCTTTGTTTTGTCGGTAATGGCATTTCGGACACTATCTATATTCATCGTGAAGGTATCCGCATCCACATCAACAAAGACTGGCTTCAAGCGTAACAAGGCTACAACTTCTACTGTTGCAATGTAGGTAAAGGAAGGGGTAATCACCTCGTCGCCGGGTTTTAAACCCAAAGCCATTAAGGCTATTTGCAAAGCATCTGTTCCATTTGCACAGGGGATTACATGTTTTACGCCCAAATAGTTAGCCAATTCAGTAGCGAAATGTTTGACTTCGGGGCCGTTAATAAAAGCGGTATTGTCTATCACGCTTTGGATGGCAGCATCCACTTCAGTTTTTATATTTTGGTATTGACGTTTGAGGTCTACCATTTGTAATCCTTGCATAATCTATCTTTTCGGTGTGCAAACTTAAATATTAGCCCGCACATATCAACGTGTTTTGTCAAACTTTATGCGCTTTGGCTACCTATTTTTTTGTAGGTTTGAACGATAAATCTACACCGCCTCTTGTTGGACAATAGCCTCAAAAAAGGAACTATTTGGACGATTATTTTTTTCCTCAGTTCTTTTGCCAAAACCATTATACTCACGCCTTTGATGTTAGTGCATTGGGGTAGTGAGTTGTTTAGTTTTTGGGCCATTTTTCTTTCGGTGCGGGCGATTATTCTGTTTTTAAGTGATGGTTTTGTACGCTACATAATCAACGAGTACAATCTTTTATACCACCATAACGAGACAAAAGCTAATGCGCTATTGGCTTCTGGACTTTCTTTTTTACTTGTTTTTTCCTTAATTATTTGCGGTGTCATTGCACTCGTATTTGGGTTTATTCCATCTGCTTCATCATTTGTTTTTAATGTAGAACAAGGTCTTTTTGCCTATTTACCGCTATGTCTTACGGCTTATTTAGTGGCAGTTTGCATCCAAAATATGCAACGGATGTATGCCGCTACCAAAGAATCGCGTTCTTTAGTTTGGCATAATTTGTTATTCGAAGTATTGCTTTTAATGGCAGAAATTTTGGTTTTCGGGGTTTTAATCAGCTATGGTTTTGGTTTTAAAATAAGCTTGTTGGTTCATGCGGGAGTCATTGTTTTGCTTTCTGTTTTTTATATGGTTCATTTGTTTGTACAATATCCATTGCACCAATGGATGCAGCTCCAATCTGTAAGGGTAGGGGCTCAACATTTTGCAAAAGCAACCCAATTATACGCTAGTAATTTCTTTGAAAAGTTGAGCAGTGATGGACTAGTTTTATTGTTGTCTTTTTTCCGTTTTGATAAAGCCGCTATTGCCTTGTTTGCTACCGTTCGTACCATTGTCAATACTCCTCTGCTGGCGCAAAATTTACTGCTCAATACCTATACGCCCGAAATGCAAAAACAATTTTCGCTGCGCGATTCTGCAGCTTTGGAGAAGCTGTTGCACTTTATTCGATTGCGATTAGCACCCATACTGTGCTTGGGTATTGTCTTGTGTTTGCCATTGTACGAGCCTGTTTTTAATTATTGGACCAAAGGCGAGATTGATTATAACGATACATTTATGATTTTAATGCTGATGATGGCAGTGTTCAACCTCTATGGTTTGACTTATGCTTTTGTATTAAAGGGTGTCAATGCCTTGTCCCAAATGTTTGTTGTACTGTTGGTAAAGAGTCTATTGTTGCTCTGGGGTTTTGTTTGGGCAAAGCAAAATATCATTGCGTTTGCTTGGGTATTATTGTGGGTAGAATTTTTAAGTTCTTTATTATTTTTACCCCTACTATCATTTGCCTTTTGGCGAAAGGAAGGCCTGCAATTAAAAGCAAAAGATGCTTGGCTAGGATTGATACCCTATTTTTTGACAGCGCTAATTTTGAGCCTTTACTTTTTATTTGCCCATTCACTGGATTCTTTAAATTTTTTAAAATAATATGAACATCATTTCCTACAACCTCAATGGCATTCGTGCCGCAATGAAAAAAGGTTTTGCCGAATGGCTCGCTGAAGAAAATCCTGATATCATTGCCATACAAGAAACCAAAGCTACAGAAGATGTAGTGGATTGCCTGCCCTTGCTTAAATTAGGATATGAGTTGTTTTGGTTTTCGGCCGAGAAAAAAGGATACAGTGGAGTAGCGGTGTTTACCAAAATCAAAGCGCTGAAAGTGCACTATGGCAATCAATTTGAACAAAGCAATTTTGAAGGTCGTGTCATCCGTTTAGACTTTGTTGGTTTTACTTTGGTGAATGCTTATTTCCCAAGCGGAACCAGTGGAGAATTGCGTCAGACCTACAAATACCAATGGCTAGATGAGTTTTATACCTATATCAACGAACTGAAAAAAGAACAGCCCAATTTGGTGATTTGTGGCGATTATAATATTTGCCACAAAGCCATAGATATCCACGACCCAGTGAGTAATAAAAATAGCAGCGGCTACTTGCCCGAGGAGCGCGCATGGATGGATAAATGGTTTGATGCAGGATTGGTGGATGCCTTCCGAGTATTCAACCAAAACCCTCACGAATACAGCTGGTGGAGTCTGCGTGCCGCCTCCCGCGAGCGCAACAAAGGCTGGCGAATCGATTATATCAGCGTTAGCGAGCCTTTGAAAAATAAACTCAAAGGTGCAGCCATTTTACAACAGGTAAAACACTCAGATCACTGCCCGGTGAAGCTGGAGATGGAGTTGTGATTTATGATTGCGGATTTTTGAAAAGCGTTGTGATTTACGCTAATACGAAAACAAACAACTTTAAGTTCAAATTCTAAAACGACTCCCCGAAAGAAACATAAAAACCACTATTGTTGTTGTTGCCAATCGCATAATCTAATCGAAGGCTAGTTTTATCTTTTTTATCAACTAAAAATCGCAATCCGAGGCCATAGTTGTATTTGATATTGTTGATGCTAAAGGGCTGTTTAGCAGAATATATTGACGATAATCCGCCAAAAGTAGCTAAGCCAAATCGCCATAACAAAGGCATCCTAAATTCTTGCTGAATGCTGCTTAAATTTTGGTCGCGAAAACGCCCAAAATAATAGCCTCGCACATACTGGTCGCCACCCAAAAAAGCAAGATCATAAAAGGGTGTGGTTCCTATATTAACATCATTGATTAGTCGTGTTGCTGATACTAATTTTGCATTCCAGCTTTTATAAAATCGACCATCGAGTATACATTCAAAATAGTTTTTATCAGCAAAATTATACACCCCATTCGCAAAAAAATAATGGCCTTTTGTTGGGCTAAGGATGTTGTTTCGGGCGTCTTTTATAATGGTGTATCCTATTCCAAAAGTCTTGTTTGGCTTTAATTCTGGATAGCGCAAGTCGGGTAGTGCAGTTTTGATTTTCGAGTAGCTTATGTATTTTAGATTGATGCCTGTAAATAGGTTGGTTCTAATTTTTTTCATCAAAAAAATATCTGATACAAATCTGTTGCTGTTAAAAACTAGCTTGTTGCTGTCTGGGCTATTGATGCCTATGCCAAAATAAAAATCGGGGTATTGGGCATAGCGAATAAGTCCTTTGGTAAACCATTTTTCTTGCCTAAAAAAATAGTTCCAGCTAGCTTCAAGGATCACTTGTTTGTTCCAGGAATAGTTGCATTCAATTTTTGCATTAGAAGTTCTGGTAAAAGAATCATGGTACAAATCGAGCGTAAATAAATTGACAATACCCACATAGGTTTTTGTTTCGGGCGAATAGCCAAAGGCTGGAACAGGTAGTATTTTAATCTTTTTGTTGCGCAGGCTATCTTGACCAAAAACGTTATTTACAAACAAACAAAAAATGGTTGAGAGCAAAAACAGCTTTAAGATATTTTGCATTATTGCCTGTCTCTTTTATACATGATTGCCATTTCTTCAATTGTTTTTTCAATTGGAGTATAGCTAAATTCGGGAAAGGCCTTGAGTAATTTCTCGTTATTGTAATAACATTTTACTTGCGCCGTTCGGGTAGTTTCTTTGGTTAGTGTTGCCGATTTTCCAGTGAATAATTTACGCAAAACATTCCAACGCCAAAGCAATCCTGTTGTCCATTTGGGTGCTTTTAGGTAGGGAGGTTTTTTTCCTAAAGCATGGGCCATTAGGGTAAAAATTTCTTTGTAGGAATGGTTGCCTTCGCATAGGATAAAGCGCTCTTCGCAGATATCGCTTTTCATCAACAACACCATGGCGTTTACCACATCTTTGACATCCACCCAGCCATTCACCCCTTCGGTATAAAAAGGAAATTCGTTATCCACCACCTTCATTAATCGAGCCGACCCTTGTTCCCAATTGCCGGCACCTAATATAACAGCAGGATTGACAATTGCCGCATTCAGGCCTTCGGCCATCCCACGCCAAACTTCCATTTCGCTCAGATATTTGCTACGGGCATAAGCGCTATTGTTCTTGCTTTCTTCCCAAAAATCAAGTTCCGTAAGGGCTTGTTCAAGGTTGGCCCGTCCTAGTGTTGCGATAGAGCTTACAAATACCAATTTGCGAATGTTGGCTTCCAATGCGGCATTAACCACATGTGCTGTGCTTTCTGCATTTATTTTTTGAATGAGATATTTGTCGGCAGCATCAAAGGATACTTTAGCCGCACAATGGTATACTTCTTGGATGTCTTTGAATGCTTGTTCAACTGCAAATACATCGAGTAAGTCGCATTGAACCCAATGTACATTGGGCAATTGGCGCAATTCTTCACTAGGCTTATTATTGTGGTACAATGCCCTTACAGGCACATTTTCGGCCACCAAGCGCTGAACTAAATGTTGCCCTAAAAAACCACTTGCACCCGTTACAAGAATCATTGATTGAATTGAAAATTGATAATGGAGAATTGAAAATCATAGTGTCACCAATCAAAAACGAACTTTTATTATATAGTTCATTTTCAATTTTCATCTTTCCATTTT
>JAXITL010000035.1:0-19091 GCA_034680125.1 Chitinophagaceae bacterium | reverse complement strand
TCCATAACATTAGCGGTCATGGCAATGATTTTGGTGTGCTTTTTATCCCCTTCTAATTTTCTGATGTTTTGGGTAGCCTGCATACCATCCATAATGGGCATATTGATGTCCATCAAAACCATATCGTATTGTTTCGCTTGAATTTTGGCAACGGCCTCTTGACCATTTTGAGCAAGATCTATTTGAATGCCTGGCAACAAAGATTGTAAGGTATCGATGGCCACCATTTGGTTAAATTCATTATCCTCCACCAGCAATATATGGGTTGATTTTAGTTTGTCCAATACCGCCTTATTCAATTGCTCATCTCCTTGATCCGATTGTTTTTTTGTTGCTTGAGCAAAGGGAATTATTACAGAAAAACAACTACCCATTCCCAACTCACTGCTAACCGATATATTACCTTTCATCAATTCGGTAAGTTGTTTGGAGATAGCCAAGCCAAGGCCTGTTCCGCCAAACTTACGGGTAGTATCGGAGCTTGCCTGACTAAAACTTTCAAACATTTGCTTGCGATATTCTTCGCTAATACCAATACCCGTATCTATGATATCAAATCGAATATTGAATCGCTTATTCTGTGTATCTATTAAATTGGCTGCTATCGTCACCGAACCTTTTTCTGTAAACTTCACCGCATTTCCTGCAAGATTTAAGAGTATCTGTTGCAGTCTTGTTGGGTCTCCCAATAAAGCGTCAGGGATATAATCGTCCACATTAATATGGAGCACAATTCCTTTTTCATCGGCTTTTAATTGGAGCATCTCTTTAATACCGCCAACAACATCCTTGAGCGAAAAATTGGTTTGCTCCATAGTCATTTTACCCGCTTCAATTTTGGCAATGTCTAAAATGTCATTGATGATAACCAATAAATTGTCGGCCGATTGACTAATCGCATTGAGGTATTTAAGTTGTTCGGGGTTGGGGTCTTTATCGAGCAGTAGACGCGTAATTCCCACAATGGCATTCATCGGGGTACGAATTTCGTGGCTCATATTGGCCAAAAATTGTTGTTTGAGTTGGGCCGTTTTTTCGGCCACTTCCTTTTCTTTATTAGCCAGTTCTACTTGTTGGCGCAATTTTAAATTACTGAGTTTATTCAGCGTTGTTTGCTGAAAAATTTCTTCTTTTAATTTTTCAAATTGTTTAAGATGGCTAAAGGCTTTGGGAATATTACCCATCCGATCATATAGGTCACTGAGCGTTTCGTGCAGACTCATTTCATCGTGCCTGCGTTTGTATTGACCAGCCAATTCTAAAGAAAGCAACAGTGTTTTTTCAGCTTGGCGATAATCACCCAAATCAATATCGATGAGTGCTAAATAATATCGGCAAGAAATTTGCACTTCCAATTGTCCCGTTTCATCAGCCTCTTTAAGCCCTTTGAGCAAATAATATTTGGACTGCTCTGTATTTTTTAGTTTAAAATTTACCTTGCCAATACCATTCAATGCAAGGGCATGCATGCCCGTTGATGTTTCGGAATGTTGTAAATTTTCTTCGAAATATTTTAAGGCTTCAACAAGCTCGTCTCGCTTAAAATAAATATTACCCAGCACATTGTACAACAAATTGGTACGGTGAATGCTTTCTGCTTTCTCTAGTATAGGCAAGGCTTTCAGAGCAAATTCTAGAGCATTTTCATAATCGTACAAATCGTAGTGTATGTAGGCAATGCTCGATAAATTAACGGCTTGAGAAGCCACATCCTCTTGCCGTTCGTTCAGTGAAAGGGCGTTTTCAAAATTGCTCAAGGCATTACCGAGTTCACCAATATCCCGATAAATATGTCCAAAATTATTGTAGATACGAGCCAGTAAAGACCGGTCGCGTGTTTCGCGTGCCAGCTTCTCGGCTTGTTTCAAAATCTTAAGCCCTTGCTCATAATTGCCTTGCTGCCAATAGCACCATCCACGCACATTGTAGCCTCTAGCCAAGCCTACTTTATAACCTTCATCTATAGAGCGCTTCACAATATCGTCACTCAATTCTATAGCTCTTTCAATATCATAATTCCTCAATTCGATGGACATTTCGACCATCTTGTTGATTTGCTCCTTAGGTTCGGAAACACTCCTTAATTCATCTGCTAATTCTAAATACCTTTTGGAATCCATAGTATACAATAAGGGAACAACTATTTGACTTCTTGCATCATTTTACGAACTATTGGTGAGAGTGCAATCAGCACAATACCGGCAACCAGCGCATAAATAGCCAATTGATAATAACCATCTGTATAGCCTTCCAATTTAACCATGGCGCTTGCATGCTCATCAGGAGAGGACATGCCTGCTCCCAACAAACCTGCGGCATACTGCCCATAGGCACTGGCCAAAAACCACATACCCATCATCATACCAGACAAGCGCTTGGGAGATAGCTTGGTCATAATGGAGAGTCCAATGGGCGACAAACAGAGTTCGCCAAAAGTGATCACAAAATAGGCAAAGGTGAACATGTTTAAAGAAGTAATCCCCTGTTCATTGGCCAAAAAACGCGTGTAATAAAACACATAAAAAGCAGCTGATAAAAACAGAAATCCTAAACCGAATTTAATAACAGTATTGGGTTCGATTTTTTTCTTCGCCAATGCTAGCCAAATCAAGCCTGCAATAGGACTGAAGATAATGACGAACAAAGAGTTAGAGGTATTATTGACAATATTGGGATTGATGCTCAAAAACAACAAATCATGACTCAAATTATCTTTGGCAAATAAAGCCAAAGAACCACCGCTTTGCTCAAAAAATGCCCAGAAAATGACCGAAAAAATAATGAATACAAAAGCTGCTACTAATTTTTTGCGCGCCTGCTGCTCCTTCTCTTTGAAGGTTTCATAAACGAAATAAATAACGGCCAAGGGTCCGATGGTGTACATAAAATAATCCGTGTAATCCGTATTTTTAATCATGATAAAAATCAGCGGAATACTCAATAAGGCTCCGATATAAACGGCTATTTCACGTATACTTTTTGATTTAGCCGGTAGGTGTTCAATAGGAGAATTGCCGATAGGCGCTAATGACTTTTTGGTAACCAAAAAAGTAATCAAACCGATAATCATCACCACTGCTGCTGATGCAAAGGCATAACTCCAGCCAAATTGCTCACTGGTGCCCAAATACACACAAACGGCGCCACCCAATAAAGCACCGATATTAATCCCTGAATAAAATAGTCCAAAGCCTGCGTCCCGACGAGGATCACCTTCTTTATATAAATCACCCACCATCGAAGAGATGTTGGGTTTGAAAAATCCTGTACCGATAATCGATAAGGCAATACCTAAATAAAAATAATCTTGAGGTGAGGTGGCAATAATCACATTACCCAATATCATCACGATACCCCCAAACATCAGGGATTTTTTAAAACCCAAAATTTTATCCGCAAAAATGCCGCCAATAAAGGTGAAGGCATAAACAAAAGCTTGGATCGCACCGTACTTCAAATTGGCTTCTTTGTCGGAAAGAGCAAGTCCCAATAGCTTGTCGGCCATAAAAATGGTCAGGATACCGCGCATGCCATAGAAACAAAAACGCTCCCACATTTCAACTAAAAATAAATACCAAAGTTGCTTGGGGTATTTCCCTTCAAAATCCTGAATTTGGGCTAATGATGAATTCTGCTCGCTCATATTGATCTTTTTGTTTGAAGAGCAATGTAAGGTATATTTTGGAAAATGTAGTGCATGATTGGCTTTCAATAGAAACTAGCCTCCGAAAAAACTTTGAAAATAATTGGTGTTTTTAAAATTCCTTTACAGACTTTTGCAAGCAAACACACAAATAGTATTATGCTGTATTCAATGACGGGCTTTGGAAGAGAAGAAGCCTCTGTTGGTCATTATCAAATTATTGCTGAGGTAAAATCTTTGAACGGAAAACAATCCGACATCAATGCAAGATTAGCACCCGCCTTGCGACCATACGAACACGAAATTCGTAGCCTCGTCAATACGCAATTACAACGCGGCACTATCGAAGTCAATATTTCGGTTAAACAAGATGGCGTCTCCAAACCCATGAGCATTAATACACAATTGGCCAAAAGCTATTATAAAGGCATGAAAGCCATAGCAGAAGAATTGGGTTTGAACCAAGAGCACATTTTGGCCACCTTAATGACTTTGCCTGAAGTAGTAGCTGCCGACCAAGAAATGCTGAAGGAAAACGATTGGAATGCCATCAAAAAAGTAATCGACCAATCCGTTCAAAATCTCAAACATCATCGACAAATTGAAGGCGCTTCATTGCAACAAGATTTAGAAAATTGCATTGCCAACATCGAAAAAAGCTTATTAGAAATTTTACCTTTCGAGCCTTTGCGCATAGAACGTTTGCGTACAAAAATCAATAGCTCTATGGAAGAATGGGTAGCTACAGCCAATATCGACAAAAACAGACTGGAGCAAGAGATGATTTACTACATCGAAAAAATCGACTTTTCGGAGGAAAAAATTCGCCTCACCCAGCACTGCAATTATTTCAAAGAAATACTCCATAATGAGGAGGAAGTAAAAGGGAAAAAATTAGGCTTTGTATTGCAAGAGGTAGGACGAGAAATCAATACCCTTGGCTCAAAAGCAAATGATGCCGACATTCAAAAAATAATTGTAGGCATGAAAGATCAATTGGAAAAAGCAAAAGAACAAGTACTGAATGTTCTTTAGTAATTGAAATTTTAAAAGAAATTAAAAAAATATAGCCATACACAATGAATAAAATTTTCTTAGCCTTTTCAGTTTTGCTTGTGCTATTGGGTGGCTGTGTGCAATCGCCCTATTACCAGCAAACATTTTCAATTCCCAATAATAGTTGGGATATAAAATACAGCCCTAAATTTTCTGTCGAAATAGAGGATACGAGCTCCTATTACAATAGTTATTTGTTGTTGCGCCATACCAACAACTATAACTATGCCAACATTTGGATCAACATTTTGGTAAAAGCGCCAGGTGATTCTGTTTTCACCAAAACAGCTGTAGAAATACCCTTGGCAACACCACAAGGAAAATGGCTAGGCATGGGTATGGGTGAAATTTATGAACAAAGAAGAATGATTGTTTTGAATCACCAAGAAATACCCATTACCGATGAATTAATCGCCATTTCGGCAGAGAGCATCAACAATATTTTCAGAAAAAAAGGTCGATACGAAATTCGCTTGGAGCAAAACATGAGGGAAAATTCTTTGTCAGACATTTTGCATGTAGGATTGAGAGTAGAAAAAAGTAGTCAGAGAAAAATTGCTGCAGCCAAACCAAAACCCCTTTCTTAAATGCGCTTTTTTAGCTTCATACATTTATTGCTGCTTGCCTATATCATTGCGGCATTATCTTTTTGGTGGATGAGTTTGGAAAAACAAAGTCGCATCATTTATAACAGTGAAATAGCAGCGCTAAAAGAACATATCAATGCCAAAAATTTTCCACTGAAATATGAGGAAGCCAAACAACAAATTGATCTACGCAAACAAAATAGAAGCAACCAATATTTAGGCGAAGGACTTACTTTTTTGTTGGTCATTCTCATTGGCTCATCCATTGTTTATACCACCTATCGCTTTAGCAGCAAGCTTTCGCGACAGCAAAATAATTTTATGCTATCGGTTACCCACGAACTTAAATCGCCGATAGCAGCCATGAAACTGACCTTACAAACCTTGCAGCGCCATCAATTAGAGGAAGAAAAACAACAACAACTTTTGGGTAAATGTGTGGTAGAAGCGGATAGGCTTAACGAGTTGTGCAATAATATTTTAATTGCTTCCCAAATGGAAGGGGGACAATATGCCAATGAGTGGCAAAAAGTCATGATCAGCGACATGGTGCACAGTTCTTTTGAAGCCTACAATACGCGATATCCGAATCGTTTTGTCTTAGAACAACAAGGCAAACTAATAGCCGAAACCGACAAAATGCTCCTACAATTGGTTCTCAATAATGTTATGGAAAATGCCATAAAATACACCCCATCCGATAGCAAAATTGAACTGTATGTAGGCCAAGAAAATGACAAAGTGATTATTGCTATTAAGGATGCCGGACAGGGCATTAGCGATGAAGAAAAGAAAAAGATTTTCAATCAGTTTTATAGAATAGGTGATGAAAACACCCGCAAAACAAAAGGTACAGGCTTAGGCCTCTACCTTTCCAAAAAAATCATGAAGTCTTTAAATGGGTCTATTGTGGTCAAGGATAATTTACCCCAAGGCAGCATCTTCGAAATCAGTTTACCTATTTCTATGGCTTAATGTCTCTTACCAAACGCCATCCTTCATGCGCTCGATGAGCATTTGTTTAAACTCGCGTTCGGCTTGGTATAAATCGGCGAGCTGTTGAGGGCTCAGCACAGACAAAAATGCTTCTTTGTATTTTTTACTGAGGTTCAGATCCAGCTCTTTATACTCAATATTGTTGTCTACTTTACGATAGGCATCATAATCGCTTAGTTTGCCATTTTCTTGATGAATAAATTGATTTTTAAATCGTTTGCGCAAAGCCGAACGCTCTTCTAAATATTGGCTGTAGATGGGCCAAAATTTTTGGCCCTGCACCTCTGTCAAATGCAATTTGCCTTTTACATACTCTTTACGAATATTGCGCACCCTACCACCACCATCACCCTGGGCCACTGCCGTTTGTGCCGTAAGCAATAGCATGCTAAGTATAAAAATAATCTGTTTCATAACTGTATTCGGTAGGCAATTTTACTAAAATTAATTCAATCCCTCCTCGCTCAAGTAATCCCTTATTTCTTCGTTACTGATGGCATCCATACTCTTTTCTTCAGGGATTTGCTGATGAAAAGCTAAACCATTTAATACCAAATCTGTATCAAAATCATCGATATTACTGTTCACGTATGCTGCAATTTCGGCTTGTGTGACGGTATCAAAAAGCCGATCACTCGCCTTTTGTTCCTTCATTTTAAAAACACCCAATGCCACAAAAAACAACAAAGCTATAGAAGCCGCCCACTGCACTGTTCGGTGTAATGGGATTCTATTGACAATAGGCTTTTTACTGTGCTCGCTCCCCTGTATTGCGGTGAGTATATTTTGGGGCAACACTTCAAAATATCCTTGAGGAACACTATAGGGATTTTGCTTGGGCCATTCCTGAACCGACTCCGATTTTATTGTAGCCAATACTTGTTGGGCAAGGCCTTCAAAATAAGACTCTGGCGGGTCTGAAAAGGGCATTTTAGGGGCAAAGCCAAATGTTGGATCTCCTGTTTCTTGGGTATCCATGCGCTGTTGTACAGAATGGGGCAAATCATTGAAATAATTACTGGACAGAACAAAGGGCATTGTTTTGGGTATTGAAGCCAAATGCTTCAACCCCCAATCCATTAATTCATTCTGTATGATTTCTTGCCGCTTCATGTTATTTCAGACGTTATTAATACGCATAGGTTTAATGTTCTATCAAAAAAGCCTCAATCTTTTTGGCTGCATGGTGATAGGATGCTTTTAGCGCCCCTTCTGAAGTACCTAGTACTTCAGACATTTTTTCATAGGGCATTTCATCGTAATACCGAAGGTTAAAAACCAATTTTTGCTTTTCGGGTAAGCTATGAATGGCTTGTTGCAATTTCCACTCTATTTTATGCCCGTCAAAATCTGGCTCCGCTTTTAATTTTTGGGCATATATATTTTCACCTTCTTCATTTTCGCTCATACTCAGTGCGCTTCTTCGCTTTTGCTGGTCCAGATAAGTGAGCGTTTCGTTGGTGGCTATGCGGTACAACCAAGTATAAAAATGAGCTTCTTCCCTAAAATCGTCGAGCTTGCGCCACACTTTTATAAATGCATTTTGCAAAATATCATTGGCATCCTCATGATGAATAACCATGCGCCGAACATGCCAATAAATGCGCTCTTGATAGCGTTTGATGAGCTCGGTATAGGCACGCTCTTTGCTAGCCTCGGTTTTAAAGGCTGCTAACAAACTTTTGTCATCTAGTTGTGCCCAATCATTCATGGCTGTTAGAGGTCGGGATATGGATGCAATTTTCGATTGTTCGAAAGTAAGAAAGTTTAATGGTGCCTCAGCAATTTGTTTCTTAATTTTGGCATTCAATCCAAAAAAACTTTCAAAATAAAGCAATGAATCCACTGATAAAAGAATTTGACGACTATCGCAGTAAAATGAACGAAGTGATTTTAGGCAAACAGAACAAAGTCATCAACCGTCTTTTCAACCTCGACACCAATACCTATGCCGAAGGTGCCTTAGATGTAAAAACCAAAGAAATGCTGGGCCTAGTAGCCAGTATGGTATTGCGTTGCGACGATTGCATCAAATATCATTTAGGCAAATGCCACGAACAAGGATTGACGACCGAGGAAGTATATGAAGTATTTGCCATTGCCAATATCGTAGGAGGTACCATCGTGATACCCCATACGCGCCGTGGAGCGGAGTATTGGGAAGCTTTAATCGCTCATGACCAAGCCCATATTTTGTAAAGCCTCTAAGCGAGCAAACTAGAAATCACTTCCCTACAATGCATTTTGGGCTAAAACATTTGATTACCGAATTGTAGAATTATATTTGCACGCAGAATTTTCCTTCCCTTAAATTTATACAACAACAATAATGAAAAACACACCCTTTACCGCCATTCACCTTGCATTGGGCGCCAAGATGGCCGAATTTGCAGGCTACAACATGCCTATTTCTTATTCGGGCATCAACGAAGAACATCATACAGTACGCAATAATGCAGGTGTATTCGATGTAAGCCACATGGGCGAATTTATCCTTCGTGGTGATAAAGCGCTTGACCTCATACAACGTGTAACCAGTAATGATGCGAGCAAATTGAGCAATGGCAAAGCACAATACTCTTGCCTACCCAACACTACTGGGGGTATTGTAGATGATTTGCTGGTGTATTGTATCGAAGAAAATAAAGTTTATCTTTTAGTTGTCAATGCATCGAACATCGAAAAAGATTGGAATTGGATCAGCAGTTATAATACAGAAGGCGTGGAAATGGAAAACATTTCCGACCGCACTGGTTTGCTTGCTGTACAAGGCCCCAACGCTGTAAAGTACATGCAAGAATTGACGGATATGGACATTACCAACCTCAAATACTACACTTTTGCCAAAGGCACATTTGCAGGAGTAGAAAATGTAATCGTAAGCGCTACTGGCTATACAGGATCGGGAGGAGTAGAAATTTATTTTGACGACAAAGACGGTGCGGGCGAAAAAATATGGAACGAGATTTTCCGTGTAGGCGCTCCTCATGGATTGAAACCCATAGGCCTTGCTGCACGCGATACCCTACGCCTCGAAAAAGGATTTTGCCTTTATGGAAATGATATCAACGATAGCACTTCCCCACTCGAAGCAGGACTTGGATGGATTACTAAATTCACGAAGGAATTTACCAATAGCGAATACCTGGCTGCACAAAAAGCCAATGGTGTGAGCCGCAAATTGATTGGATTCGAAATGGTAGATAAAGGTATTCCTCGCCACGACTACATCATTGTAGATGCACACAATAAGGAAATCGGCGTGGTCACATCAGGCACACAAGCCCCAAGCCTGGGCAAAGCTATCGGTATGGCTTATGTAGCCAAAGAACATGCGGCTGAAGGCAGCGAAATATTTGTACAAGTGCGCGACAAAGCCCTAAAAGCGGTAGTAGTCAAAATACCTTTCGCTTAATATTTCAAGAAGCAACCACATATATACCCCCAAAAGAAACAGAAATAGAATGCTTCCGAAATATCATAGAATATTACTCAAACTCTCTGGCGAATCGCTTATGGGCGATCGCAACTTTGGCCTCGACCCCAAAATGCTCACACAATATGCACTCGACATTAAAAGTATTGTTGAGCTAGGTATACAAGTATCTGTAGTGATTGGCGGTGGCAACATTTATCGAGGTATGAACGAAAGTGAAACAGGTATAGAACGTGCTCAAGGCGATTATATGGGCATGCTCGCTACCGTTATCAATGGCATGGCGCTACAAGCTTCATTAGAAAAAAATGGTGTAAAAACACGCTTAATGAGCGCCATTAAAATGGAGCAAATAGCCGAACCCTATATCCGCCGCCGCGCCATTCGACATCTCGAAAAAGACCGTGTAGTGATATTTGCCGCAGGTACGGGTAATCCTTATTTCACCACAGACACGGCAGGAGCGCTACGCGCCGTAGAAATACAAGCCAATGTTATCTTGAAAGGCACCCGCGTAGACGGCATCTATACTGCCGACCCCGAAAAAGACCCTACAGCTACACGTTATGAAAGCATCAGTTTTGCCGAAGCCATCAGCAAAGAACTGAAAGTAATGGATATGACTGCTTTTACCCTTTGTCAAGAAAACAATTTGCCCATCATTGTGTTTGATATGAACAAACCGGGTAATTTACTCGATGTGGTGAGCGGTAAAACCGTAGGCACTATCGTACAATAAGCAAACATCATAGTGGTAACATCCCGCAAGCCTTGGGGCTTGCGGGATGTTTATTTTAGGGCTTCTTTGCGGACTTCACCACTGATGGGATCAACATTATCGCCCATTACCAACACCACGATCATTTGATCCGGATTGCTTTTTAAAAAGCCAATACCAATACCAATTCTACACTCCAATTCTGGATAATCCGCAACCCGATACAGCATATTTCCGCGGTGACCCGGCGATTTAATCCAGCCATCAACCACATCAGCTGCTGTTGCATACTTGCCTAAAAGAAATAAATTTTCGGCAACAACTGTCGCCCCGAAATGGGCTCCACGATCCCAAGGATTAACCATAAGCGGCAAACCATTTGCCGCTCGAGTCTGTTCATGTTCATATATTCCTGTTGAAGCAACCCAATCTGCATGAGCTTGTGCGGCCTTTGTTTGACCAGGATGAGCCTTAGCTGCTGCAAGGCCTTGTTCTTTTCTAAACTTATTTACTTGCTGAAGGATTTCATGAGCAGTTGGCTGTGCTTGGGCAGATATCCCAATTATCAGCGCCATGATAAAATTAATTAGCCTCATAATTTTTATGTATTAACCTATTATAACAAAAGTAAAAAAAACAACTCATTGAAAACAATAATAATATTCGTTTGTGACTTTAGCTTGTGGTACAATGCAGCATCTTATCTGTAATTTAAATAAAAAGAAGGGTCGGAAAACTTACGATTATGTGCTAAAATAATGGATGCCTTGCAATATAGAAGTGGCCATTATAAGTAGCAATACCAAATAGCGAAAGGCCTTTTCTGAAGTTCTTTGCAAGACCCACTTACCCACAGCACTACCCAATACACTGATGAGGATCAAAAAAGGAATGAGTATGATATACTTTTTATCAAAATAGCCATTGTAGAGATACACGATGGCACGGCTACTATCTACCCCCAAATCAATAACTGCGGAGGTAGCAATAAAAATATTTTTAGGCAAATGAAAAGCAGCGAGCGTTATACCTCTAATAGCACCGCCTGTGCCCAAAAGTCCTGCCAAAAATCCAGAGATCGTCCCTCCCACATACAAATTTTTATTGCTTTGCTCTAGCGGTTTTTCAAAATTAAACATCAAAAATAGGGCTACAATGAGTAAAGCAATGTTCATCATCAACTCCATTTTAGGCGCAGCAATATAGGTAGTAAGTACTGCACCCAATAACACAAATAGTACTGCCGGAACACCCAATTTGAGGGCAATATTTCGATCAATACCCTCTCTAAAAAGGATTATTTTAGACAAGTTACTGAATACATGAAATACCGCTGTAATGCCCAAAACAGATTTAAAGTCGAAGTAAAGCGAGGCAATAGGCACAAACAATATCGAGGAGCCAAATCCAGAAATGGTGCCCAAAATTTCACAGACAAAAGCCAAGAAAATAAACAGGAAATACTTTTCCATAAATGTTGTTACAATGCTTTTGTGCGCCTCTATGCATCTAAAGGTACATCGTTTAATAAAGAAAGGTAAGGGCAGAATCCTTTGGTCGAGGCTTATTTAAACAGTATACGCGTCAGCATTAACCCAAACTGACGGAGCATACAAATGGATGGGAACAAAAAAAATGCTGCACTTGCGTACAGCATTTTCAATGATCCATTTTCGATAAGTATTATCCACCAATCGCTACACGACAGAAGCTGACTACTTCCAATCCTGCTTCGGTAGATTTTACATATTCTGCTACCGTTTTGCTATTGTCTTTTACAAAAGCTTGGTGTAGCAAGGTATTGTCTTTGAAGAAACGGTTTAGTTTACCTGCGGCAATTTTCTCAGCCATTTCAGCTGGTTTGCCCTCTGCCATAATTTGCTCAATAGCAATTGCTTTTTCACGAGCAATAACTTCTTCAGACAAGCTTGTTTCATCAAGTGCTAAGGGGTTCATTGCTGCAATTTGCATGGCCACATCTCTACCAGCGGTAACCACATTTTCGTTAGTCGCTTTGTTAAGACCTACCAATACACCAATACGGTAATTACCGTGGATATAAGGGATAACGGCATCAGCATTGACTTGCTCATAACGGGTGATGTCAATTTTCTCACCAATTTTAGCCACCATTTCAAGCAATTTGTCGCCGATAGTTGCGCCGCCCATAGGCAAGGCTTTGATCGCATCGATGTCTGTACTCTTATGTTGAAGGGCCAATTCAGCTACTTCAAGACCAAAGTTCATGAAATCTTCGTTTTTAGAAACGAAATCAGTTTCGGCACTAATCACCAAGATAATACCATAATTAGCTTCTGGATTAGCTTTGGCGATGGCAACACCTTCTTTGGCATCACGGTCGCTACGGTTAGCCGCTACTTTTTGACCTTTAGCGCGCAGGTAATCGATTGCTTTTTCAAAATCACCTTCGCTTTCTACAAGGGCTTTGCGGCAATCCATCATACCAGCACCAGTCATTTGGCGCAATTTGTTTACATCTGAGGCAGTAATTGTAACACTCATTTTTTGTATCGTTTTTGTATTAAAATAGTAAGGTGTACATTAATCGAAAGCCCCATAATAGAGGCTTTCGAGGTATTATTTTATTGTTGTCTTGTAGCGCTCATATTAACGGCTGCCACCTGGGCGCGTTCCGCCACCACCTGGGCCACGACCTGCACCTGCTGGGCGACCTGCACCACCACGTGCAGCACCTGGAGCACGACCTGGTCCACCTGCACCAGCACCTGGGCCACGTCCACCACGTCCACGACGTTCGTTTTTGTCATCATCTTCGTTGATATCTAAACCACGAACGTTGTTTTCTTCAACATCAGATGCTTCTTCTTCACCATTTTCTTTTGCTTGGCTGCGCTCTTGCAAGCCTTCCATAATAGCAGCAGTCAAATAGTTAGTGATGATAGCGATAGATTTTGTAGCATCATCATTTGATGGCACTGCATAATCTACTTTTGAAGGATCAGAGTTGGTATCGACCATTGCAAAAGTTGCAATACCCAAGCGTTTTGCTTCGGCAAGAGCGATGTGCTCGTGGCTGATATCTACGATGAATAAAGCTGCTGGTACACGTCCCATTTGAGAGATACCACCCAATACTTTTTCCATTTTGTCTTTGCTACGGCTAAGGGTTAAACGCTCTTTTTTAGTAACGCTATCCATAGTACCGTCATCCAACATTTTTTGGATGCTTTGCATTTTCTTTACGCTTTTACGGATTGTTTGGAAGTTGGTTAACATTCCACCCAACCAACGCTCAGTAACGAAAGGCATATTTACAGAAGCGGCTGCTTCGGCGACGATTTCTTTAGCTTGTTTTTTAGTAGCAACAAACATTATTTTTTTGCCACTTTTAGCTACTGCTTTGAGGGCAGCAGCAGACTCTTCAAGACCCGCAATCGTTTTGTTGAGGTCAATGATGTGAATACCATTTTTTTCAGCAAAAATGTATGGTAACATTTTAGGGTTCCATTTCTTTTTCAGGTGACCAAAGTGAACGCCTGCTTCCAAAAGTTGCTGATGAAGGCTTTTATTTTCTTCCATTGTGGAATAATTGAGTAATGTTTTAAAAAATAGTTTTTCGAAAATGTTTGCCATTGCCGCAGTATGCTGCAATGTTGCACCATACTAACGTTTAGAGAACTGGAAGCTACGACGTGCTTTGCGTTTACCAAATTTCTTACGTTCTACAGAGCGAGAGTCACGTGTCATCAATCCTGCGTGTTTCAACGTAGGGCGATATTCTGGATTGAATTCGCACAATGCACGAGCAATACCCAATTTAATAGCTTCTGCTTGACCTTTTGGTCCACCACCTGCTACAGTTACAACTACATCAAAACCATCAACAGATTCGATTGTTTTTAGTGGTAACTCCACTTGGTTTTGGAGGTACATGATAGGGAAGTAAGCTTTGTATTCTTTTTCGTTTACCGTGATGGCACCAGTGCCTTTGCTCAAATAAACACGAGCTACAGCTTCTTTACGGCGACCAACGGCGTTTTTTTGCTTTTCCATTTATTTATTATAATGTCTTGAGAAAAAAAGGTTGATTATTTAAGTTCTTTTGGTTGTTGTGCTGTGTGCGGGTGAGTAGCTTCTTCGTAAACGAATAATTTTTTCACCATTGCACGACCCAATTTGTTTTTAGGCAACATTCCTTTTACCGCGCGCTCAATCATCAAATTAGGGCGACGAGCAATTAAGGTTTTTGCCATTTCAATTTTTTGACCGCCTGGATGACCTGAATAGGTTTGGTATTCTTTGTCTTCCATTTTGTTACCAGTCAACACAACTTTACCAGAGTTTACTACAATTACGTAATCGCCGCAATCGAAGTGAGGAGTGTAGTAAGGTTTGTTTTTGCCACGCAAAACGTGCGCAATTCTTGTAGCCATACGACCCAACGTTTGGTTGGTAGCATCTACAGTGTACCAGTCACGTACAACGATTTTTTCGTTTGCCGACTTGGTTTTGAAGCTTAGGTGTCTCATTATCTTTGTTAATATAAAAAATGCGATTTGAAAAATCCCTTTTTATTGCAATGGAAGTCATCCTGATCGGGAAAAATTCTTTTCACTTATCTAAAGGGAGCGCAAAGGTAAAGGCATCATTCCTTCTAACCAAAGAATTAATGAACTTTTTTTGAAGGGTATCTGCAATTAATTGATTATCAATATCAAAATTGCAAAAATAATTTTAGAACCTTTGCTAATCTGCCAGAAATCAGCCTAAATCAAACCTATTCCCAACTTACCACTTCAATATCTTCAATGATTTTGCCGTCATTGGTTTTTCCTTGTAATAAAAAATGATACCTGCCTGCAGGAAAGTCAGGGGTAGTTTGTAACACCACAACAGGAAGCTTTCCGCTCGAGCCTATAGTTTCTTGAATAAGCTCGGGCACTTCCAGCAAATCGGTATTCATTGGATAGGTAAGGCCGTTTAACACCAAGGTTTTGTTGCAATAAATACTCAAGTTGGTAAGGGCCAATCCATCCACATTACAGGACAATTCATTTTCGTAGCTACATTCTCTGTCGCCTTTGGTTTTGGCAACAATTTTTTCTACAGCAATAGTGGTGGTGGCCAGAGCCTTATTCAAACTCACGATGCTATCGCTTATTTTCAATGCAGCTCCATTAACAACGAAAAAGGTGTCACAACCCTCTTTGCATTTTCGGCAAGAGCCCAAAACAAATAAGACAATCATAAGTAAACACAAAAATCGAAGAGGCCATTTAGCTTGCATCATAGGTGCTTTAAGGTGCAATTCATGCGCCACAAATATACCTTTAATTTTTATCACAATATTTTTGATCAGGAACCTTAAAAGCCCGCTTCTAGCATTATACATCAGCCTCTTTAAGGATTCGTTATTTTAGATACTTTTTCTATACCGATTAATAGGTTGTCTTGATCACTAATTCGGAATACATAAGTACCATCAGCGTATGGACCCAAATCAACACTATGGGCATCCAACAATTCTACAATCACCTGACCCACCATATTCATAACTTGAATATTGACCTTTACTGGCGATTCAATTATGATTCGATCCTGTGTCGGATTGGGATATAATTTTAATTGCTGTTGCCTATTGATATGAGATATACTTGCGGTGTTGCTAATCCATATCGTGTCAGACTGATTCAAGCAACCATTTGCATCGGTTATTTCAAGGAAATAATATCCTGGGCCAGTTGTATTGTACTTTTTAGCATGAGCGCCTATAATAGGCTTGTTGTTTTTATACCACTGATAAAATCTAAAAAGCCCCGTAGTTTCTAACCAAGTACCCGTTATGCTGATCACAGGTTTCGGCGGTTTAGGGTAGAAATCTATGTATGCATTATTGGTTGTATCCACACATCCATAATTATTGGTAACCCTAATAAAATACACACCAGAATCACTAAGGGTTTTTAAATTCTCTTTGTTGGTAGCGGGATTGATGGGTATAGAACCTTTATGCAGCTCAAATATATAACCAACATAACCCGGATGACAAGTAAGTATAACAGAACTTTCTTGGCATATACTTACCTCTGTTGGTGATAATACTGGCAATACAGAGGTGTCTTCTCGAACATCTACTTGCGCATTTGCGGAACATCCAAATGTATCAAAAACCCGCACAGACCACTTGCCGGTGCTATCAGCAGCAATGGTATCGTATATAGCACCTACCTTAAGCTTGCTGTTAAAAGCCCATTGATAATTTTTCGCTGTGGGTGAAACCGCTTTTAGTGTAGTGGATTTGCCTCGGCAAAAAACAAAACCAGAAACGGATAATGAGGTGATGGTCACAGTAGGTAGTGGGTTGACCACAACAACCAAGTTAGCCCTTGGCCCTTCGCAGCCTTTAAGGGATGTTTGACTTACATAATAATTGGTTGTGCCAATAGAAGACGTTGTGGCAGAAGGAGCCGTAGTGCTTGGTGTTCCGCCAGTTGGCACCGTATACCATTTTAATCCAATACCCACTGCTCCTATAGCAGCACTTGGACCTCCGATACACAAATGAAGTGGAGAGATAACTGTTGGTACTGGAGGCAGTGGATTAATCGTTACGCTAATGGCAGAACGAGCTCCCTCGCATCCTGTGGATGGATTGCTTTGACTCACATAAAAAATTGTCGTACCCGGCACTGATGTACTTGGTATGGGCGTGACAGTGGAAGCGGTTCCACCCGTGGCAGTTGTATACCATTTTAATAGTGTACCTGTTGCAGACAAAGCCGAAGCGACAGATGCCTCACAATACTCTATTGGTGTAAGCACTACTGGCGCTGCAGGTGCGGGGTTGATGGTTACCACAATGGCTGATCGAGGTCCTTCGCAAGCAGAAGTGTTTTTTGCACTTACGTAAAATGTAGTGGTACCTGGAACAGTGGTACTGGGTATTGGAGCGAGCAAACTCCTTGTGCCGCCGCTGGCTACAGT
The DNA here is from genome assembly GCA_034680125.1 of Chitinophagaceae bacterium. Taxonomy (GTDB): domain Bacteria; phylum Bacteroidota; class Bacteroidia; order Chitinophagales; family Chitinophagaceae; genus Rurimicrobium. The sequence goes on along the minus strand of JAXITL010000035.1, from coordinate 1,689 downwards.
ATACCAATTGAGCGTATCCGTTATAGAAGACTTGGTGGCGGTTAATGCGATTGAAGCATCATTTTGACAATAAATAATTGGACTAGTTACTATTGGAGCAAGAGGTGTTGGATTCACCACCACATTAATACTGTCACGTGACCCTTCGCAATTCAAATTGCTTTTGGCACTCACCCAATAAGTAGTGGTGCCCGCTATAGCAGTGGAAGGTGTTGGCGCGCTTATTGAACCTATACCACCACTAGCTGTTGTATACCATATTAAGGTATCAGAGGCTATGGGTTTGGTAGCAGATAATGGCGTAGCAATGAGGCCCTGGCAATAAATTATAGGGGTGCTCACGATAGGCTTTGCAGGGGTACGATTCACCACCACATTGATGCTATCTCTTGCACCTTCACAATTCAAATTCGTTTGGGCACTTACCCAATAAGTAGTGATGCCTACTGTTGCTGTAGAGGGTGTAGGAGCGATAGTGCTGCCAGTACCACCAGTCGCACTTGTGTACCAAAATAAAGTATCTGAGGCTAGCGCTTTAATAGCAGTTAAGGCTACTGCTGTTTCGCCTTGGCAATAGGTAACTGGAGTAGAAACAATTGGTTTATTAGGCGTGCGATTCACCACCACATTGATGCTATCTCTTGGCCCTTCGCAATTCAAATTCGTTTTGGCACTTACCCAATAAGTAGTGATGCCAACTGTTGCTGTGGATGGTGTGGGTGCGATAGTGCTGCCAATGCCACCAGTCGCACTGCTGTACCAAAATAAAGTATCTGAGGCTAGTGCTTTAGTAGCAGTTAAAGCCACTGCTGTTTCGCCTTGGCAATAGGTTACTGGGGTAGAAACAATTGGTTTATTAGGGGTACGATTCACCACCACATTGATGCTATCTCTTGGACCTTCGCAATTTGGTGCATTTTTAACACTCACCCAATAGGTAGTGATACCTACTGTGGCTGTAGAGGGTGTGGGCAATATTCTAGAAGGACTAGTTCCCGTTGCGGAAGAATACCATAACAAGGTATCCATAGGTAATTTTGACGCTATTAAAGGTATTGCACTAGCTCCTTGACAATAAATTACTGGAGAAACAACAATTGGCTTTGTAGGGGTTGAATTTACAATTACATCGATGCTATCTCTTGGCCCTTCACAATTCAAATTCGTTTTGGCACTTACCCAATAAGTAGTGATGCCCACTGTTGCTGTTGAGGGTGTGGGTGCGCTAGTGCTGCCAGTGCCACCAGTAGCGCTGCTGTACCAAAACAAAGTATCTGAGGCTAGCGCTTTGGTAGCAGTTAAGGCTACTGCTGTAGAACCTTGGCAATATAAAACTGGAGTAGAAACGATTGGTTTATTAGGCGTGCGATTCACCACAACATTGATGCTATCTCTTGGCCCTTCACAATTCAAATTCGTTTTGGCACTTACCCAATAAGTAGTGATGCCTACTGTTGCTGTAGAAGGTGTAGGAGCGATAGTGCTGCCAGTACCACCACTCGCACTTGTGTACCAAAATAAAGTATCTGAGGCTAGTGCTTTGGTAGCAGTTAAGCCTACTGCTGTTTCGCCTTGGCAATAGGTAACTGGAGTAGAAACAATTGGTTTAGCAGGGGTACGATTCACCACCACATTGATGCTATCTCTCGCACCTTCACAATTCAAATTCGTTTTGGCACTTACCCAATA
>JAXITL010000034.1:0-19494 GCA_034680125.1 Chitinophagaceae bacterium | reverse complement strand
GCTATCGCTAGTTCAAAATTGTTGCCCGTAGCCGTAAAAGATAAGGCAGCATTGGTAGAGTAATCTGCGCCCAAACTTCTGGCTGCAATAAAAGTGATGACAAACATCACCGCAAAATAAATCACCAATGGCACAGCAATCCTTAACACATCCATCGGCAATTGCACGATTAGCGCTCCTTTGAGGCTAAACATAACGATAATGGTAAACAGCAAGGCTATTAAAGTAATTGGAGAAACAAAAGGAATAAACTTGGATTCATACCATTCAATGCCCTTCAATTTAATTAAGGAATAACGACTAATTATGCCTGTTAGAAAAGGTATTCCCAAATAAATAAATACCGACTCTGCTATCTGACTCATTGAAATATCAATTACCATACTTTTCATCCCCAAAAAATCGGGCACCACAGTGAGGTAGAAATAAGAATAAGCCGAGTACAACAAAACCTGCAGAATACTGTTCAAGCCCACCAATCCAGCAATGTACTCACGGTTTCCTTCGGCAAGGTCGCTCCAAACAATAACCATCGCAATACAGGGTGCAATGCCTATCAATATCAGGCCAGACATATACTCAGGATAATTGCTCAAAAAGATATAGCTCAAGCCAAACATAAAAAGGGGAGCTACAATCCAAGTAATGAACAAAGACATCAAAATCAGTTTGACATTTTTAAACACCTCTGGAATCTTTTCGTAACGCACCTTAGCCAGAGGAGGATACATCATCAATACCAAACCAATGGCCAATGGAATATTAGTGGTGCCGCTAGAAAAGGAGTTGATAAAATCGGCGGATTGAGGAATAAAATGCCCAATAGAAACGCCTATCAACATGGCCATAAAAATCCAAAGAGTCAGATATCTATCTAAAAAGCCCAAACGTTTTCTACGGGCTGGGGTACAATTATGGGCACTCATGTTCTATTTTTTTAATGATGAAAAAACATACAAAGCCTCAGTCAATATTTGCTGAAATCTTTCGGCATAAACCGCTTGCTCCTTTCCGCTACCATCGCTTTGTTTGGGGTCGTTATACGGTAATGGAATACGACATACTGCTCCCGGAATAAAAGGACAATTCTGCTCGGCATCGGTACAAGTCATAATGGCAATTACATTTCCTTTGGGAATCGATGCATCATCAAAGCGTTTCGAAAAACATTGAATCGGTGGTACAGCCTCCAAATCCAAAGTGTATAGGGGATTATCAGTTGTATCATTTGTCGACACCGAAAAACCAAAGTCCACTAAGGCGTTAACAGCATTGGTGTTCATGGCAGTTACCTCTGTACCCGCCGAAAAACATTGGATATTTTCGAAGCCAAAATAAGCAGCTGCAAGCGATCCGGCTACTTGTCCGAAATGGCTACGGCGAGAATTGTGGGTACAGACATACAAGAGATGTGCAGCATGATGTTTATGCAAAGAATCCGAAATGGCTTCACTTAAACGATTCAAAATAATTTGCCTTTCTTTGGGTATGGCATCAAAATGCTTAATGAGCGCAGCCATTTTTCCTTGTACTATTGGATTCATGAGAACAATTATTCTAGTTTTAGCAACAACCACCACCTGGAGTGCAAGCAGTTGAATGATTCAATTCGACCATAGGCTTCTTTAATTTATCTGCAGGAATACCACAAGAATCTTGAGCCAAACAATTGGTAAATTTTGGAACGATTACAAAATCGCATCCTTCTATCGAAAGGCCATATTTACCTATGGTTTCAGCTTGATACTCCACTTCAACTTCTAGATCTTCGCCATTGATTTTTCGCTCATAGATTTCTATAATTTGCAACAATTTACTGGGCATCAAACGATGCTCTAGGTCATTGGCTGTCCACAATTGGAAACTGATGTTTTTTTCCATTCGTTCTACCCCACCACAATCTATAAAGTGCTTTGTATTAAAAGCAGCCTCGGTAATATGGAAATGTGCAGGTATAGCCTGGCCATTTGCTTGTAAAAACTTCAATTCACTCATTTGCGACAAAGCCGCTTTAAATTCTGATAATTTCATGCTATAAATATTTTAAAGATTAACAACATTTCAATTTTTTCATTTCAATTTTATGGTTGATGGCCTCAAAATATTGCTGCATCCTGACTGTGGTCTTTTCATCCACACAATAGCAAATCGCATTGCCTTCGATATTGCCTTTGATCAAACCGGCATTTTTAAGTTCTTTAAGGTGTTGGGATATAGTAGGCTGCGCCAAGGGTAACTCATTGACAATATCGCCACAGATACAGCTGTCCACCTTTATTAAATATTCTAGTATGGCTACCCGTGCAGGGTGTCCCAAAGCCTTTGCTATCGTAGCTATACTATTTTGCTTACTGGTAAAATGTTCCGTCTTTGTTGCCCCCATTGAAATAATTCTATATTGCAATATTACAATAAATATTGAGAGAATAGAACAATAGTGTTCATAACAATTCAGTAAATCAAGCGTAACGATTTGGAAACATAGCAATGGGAATTTTGCTAAAACAACTCATAAAATGAAAAAATCACTACTTATGTTGTCTTGCAGCATTGGCTTAGCTGCCAGTGCTCAAAAAATTTCTGTTACCGAATTAGGTCGCCATACAGATGGAAGAGCTACTGCATCAGAAATTGCTACTTATGATAGTAGTTCTAAAAAGCTATTCGTAACCAATGCGGTCACTGATTCTATTGACATCATAGACATCACGAACCCCTCTGCACCAATGCGTATTGGTGGAATTGACATTAGCCCCTATGGAAGTGGCGTCAATTCGGTAGTTGCCTTGAAAAACGGATACATTGCCGCAGCTATTGAAGCAACTGTTTTGCAAGATTCTGGCAAAGTTGTGTTCTTTACAACTGCAGGTGCATTTGCCAAACAAGTAACGGTGGGTGCATTGCCCGATATGATTACCATGACAGCTGATGGCAAAAAAGTATTGGTTGCCGGCGAAGGCGAACCAAACAGCAGCTACACGGTTGATCCAAAAGGCACAATCAATATCATCAATATCAGCGGAGGTATCCCTACTTTGACTCAGGCCAATGTAAAGATACTTAGCTTCGATGCCGCGCCAACAAGCATTCCGGGTACATTGCGCAAGCCGGGTACAACAGTGGCCAACGACCTAGAGCCAGAATATATTGCAGTAAATGAAACATCCACATTAGCAGTTGTGGGCTGTCAAGAAGCCAATCTATTTGTAATGGTGGATCTTACAGCTGATACCATTAAAGGATACAAAGGGCTTGGCTTTAAGGATTATAACCTTCCAGGTAACGGAATAGATGCATCAGATAAAGACAACAAAATCAATATCCAAAACTATCCTGTAAAAGGTGTGTACATGCCCGATGCTATTGCTGCTTATACTGTAGGTAGCAACACCTATTTTGTAACGGCCAACGAAGGTGATGGCCGCGATTATGGAAGTGCCTACCTAAACGAAATTCGTGTTAAGAGCGTCATCCTTGATGCAACAGCATTTCCAACAGGAGCAACTTTAAAGCAAGATTCTGTATTAGGCCGTTTGAAAGTCTTGACCAAAGATGTTATTGGAGACACTGATGGCGATGGTGATGTGGATGAATTGTATTCTTTTGGTGCACGTTCATTTACTATTTGGGATCAATCGGGCAATTTAGTGTGGGATAGTAAAAATGAAATCGAAAAATACTTTGAAACCACACACCCAACTTTCTTCAACATGAATGATGGTTTGGCATCGAAAAAAGATGACCGCAGTGATGATAAAGGACCAGAGCCTGAAGCAGTAACAGTGGGCAAAATTGGCAGCAAATACTATGCTTTTATTGGCCTTGAGCGTCAAGGAGGCATTATGGTCTATGATGTAACATTACCAACAGCCCCCGTATTTGAAACCTTTATCAGCCCTTTCAAAACAGATGGAACGAGTAAAGATGCCGGAGTAGAAGGCTTAATATTTGTAGCGGCAAAACAAAGCCATACCGGCAAAAATTTGCTGATTGCTTCGCATGAAGTGTCAGGCACAACTACTATTTTTCAAATAGACGATTTATTGCCTTCAGAAATTAAAGAACAAAAATCTATCGTAAATGACTTCAACTTTTACCCCAATCCTGGCCAAAACACCATTCAAATTACTTTGAAAGAAACAGCGAAAGGATCGATTGTAAAAGTATGGAATACTATGGGTCAAGTAATATTGAGCCAAGAAATGAACGAACAAACGATAAGCCTAGACATTGCTTCATTAGCTAAGGGTTTATATATCCTTAGTATTGGCAACGAAGCTAATCAAAACATCGTGAGCCCAAAGAAATTGATCAAGCAATAATGGCCACATCGCTTTCAAATCGCCACAAGTCAAAAACTTGTGGCGATTTTGTTTTTTTAGACCAATATTAAATTTTGCCTTTTTTGAAAAACTTAATATTGCCAAGCCAAAGCCAATGTTACCTTTGTGTTACCATTTTATTAAATAGTTTATGACACATAAAGAAATTAAAAAGCAAATCCAAAGCCAATTAGAGGCTGCCCTTGTAGGATTAAAAGGCCAATTGGGCGAGAAAAAATTCAATAACCGCATCAAAAAATCGGCTAAATTATTGAGCGAAGGACTAGGTAAAGAAGAAAAACCAGTAGCCCCAAAAGTAACCGTCGCCAAAGCAGCGCCAGCAAAAAAAACGGTAGCTCCAAAAGCTCCTGTAAAAAAGGCGGCTCCCAAAAAGGCACCTGTTAAAAAAACAATCATTCCTGTTGCTAAAAAAGCATTAGTAGCAGCGACAGCTAAAAAGAAAGCGCCTCTTAAAAGAAAATAATTTTTAGTTGGCATGATACAACAAAACCTACCTCAAATAATTGGGGTAGGTTTTATTGTTTAAAAAATCAACTTGCTGTCACCTGATCGCCAATCCATAGTTACACCATCTTCCGCTTCAACCAAGCCCTCAAGCGCTCGACTGTGAGTGTGGAGGCATCAGGCTCTTGTAGCGGGCCAGTGAAGGTCGTTCCTCTTTTGAGGTAATGCTTATTGAAGGTCGATTGGTTGATACCCCATTTCATCAAGAATTGTTTTCTTCCATCATTTTTGACAATCCGATGTGTACTCTTTGCCTGAAAATGATAGACCCTACTAGACGCAATTCCTTTAAAAATTCGACATCCAGCCATCCACATCTTCATCGCAAAATCATCATCACTACTCATACCAGGGCTTAATTCAATGCTGTAACCACCCACAATATGCCAATATTTTCGGTGCACGATAGTGGGCGGCCAGGCCGAGCCATTCCAGTCTGTTTTGGGCAAGGAAGCATATTGCGCTAACAAATCGGCCTCTCGAAAAGAAGTCAAATTATCTCCAAAATTTTGCACGATTACACAAGGATTATGATGATCACTGGGTTCTATCATCGTAGCCGAAAACATAAATTGATCATCGGCTAATGCATCTATTGCGTGCAGCAATTCAGTATCCCAGCCTGGCAGCACATACATATCGTCATTCATGTACATGATATAATTGTGGGTAGCCAAAGCTGCAGCCTGATTGACTGCAACACAAATGCCCGCATTATCGGCGGTATGGGTATAATCAAGCTTTTCAGAATTGGCCCAAGATAATGTCCCATCACTTCCATCATTGATGTGCAAAATGATCTGATGGGGATGCGCCGAATTCTTTCGAATACTTTCGACACAGAGTTGGATGTACCTTAAATTATTCCAGGTAGGGATGACGATTGAAAACATAAATTGGTATTGCTGCTACGAAAGTATAATTTTATGGGTATGTTAGTACATATTCATCCAGATAATCCTCAAGAACGCCATATTAAATCTGTGGTAGATTGCCTACGCAGTGGCGGCGTTATTGTGTATCCCACCGATACGATTTATGGATTGGGTTGTGATATTTATAATACCGAAGCGATTGAAAGAATATGCCGCATCAAAAAAATAGACCCTAAAAAAGCACAATTATCTTTTGTATGTGCAGACCTTAGTCAGCTCAGCACTTTTGCCAAACCCATTGATACAAGCATCTTTAGAATCCTGAAACGCGCACTGCCAGGGCCATATACTTTTATTTTAGAAGCCAGCAAGCAAGTGCCCAAAATGTTGAAAACGAAAAAAGATACCGTTGGCTTGCGTGTACCGAATCACAACATAACCCAAAGATTAATCAAAGAATTGGGGCATCCTATTATGAGTGTTTCCTTACCGATGGATGTAGACATAGCTTACTACACCGATCCAGAGGCCATTCAAGAATTATACACCAAACAAATAGACATGGTGATCGACAGTGGATTAGGCGCAGTATGCCTTTCTACGGTAATTGATTGCACATCAGGTGCACCAGAATTAATAAGAGCAGGTGCAGGAGATTGGGAAACGCTACTTGGATAATTGGGGCTGCAAGGTGTAGAGAATAGCTTCACTTTTACCACTGGTATCAGCCAATTGCCAAGAACCAAAAATGAGATTTAGAGCAGTATCTAGCTCAAAATTATAAGTCCCTTCGAAGCGACTAGTGCCTAGTTCTTTTAAATGGTATACATAGCCTTTCTCAGAAGGAATGCGCTTGCCACTCATCTCACTGACTTGTCCACGGTGCCGACTTTCACCCTTTACACTGCTATCATCAAGTTGAATAATACTCAACTCTATGGGAGAGCCTGCAAAATCTCCTGTAAAAATTTGTTCATTTTTATCTGCAATTTTTGTGTTGCTACCACAGGCAGTAAAAGTCATCAATCCAATAGCAAGTAGGCTTATTTTTGGGTACATAAGGTGTCATTTTTTTAAGAAAATAATTGCTCTGCTAGTAACAAACTATCAGGCTTACCCACATCAAGTATTAAATCACCAGTATGATCAAATCCTTTAATAGATAGACATTCTGCTATTTTTAAATAGGCATCTATAATAGAAAACTTACCCGAATGTTCATTATGCTGAAAAAAACTTGCATTGATAATTTGAATCCCACTAAAGGCAAAATCAAGCGTATTATCTATTGGTCGTGAAGCTTTTGTTTCGCCAGTGTTATGGTTGCGCCAACCACAGAGTTGCATTGAATGATCAAACAACAATTGGCGGGAAGAGCTGCGTTGCATTACAGCCAAAGTAGCCAATGCTTGCGAAGATTGATGAGCAGCTATAAGTTTATTTAAATCCAAATTTGTCAGCATATCGACATTCATTACCACAAAATCCTCATCGTTAAAAAATGAAGATGCTTTGAGCAAGCCTCCACCAGTTTCCAGCACTTCGTGGCGTTCGTCAGAGATATGAACAAGACTACCAAAGCCATTATTTTCTTGCAATACTTGCTCTATTTGATCGGCAAAGTGGTGAACATTGACGACTACTTCCTTGATGCCAAATTGCTGCAGATACAAGATATTACGCTCCAATAATGTCTTACCCAAAACAGGGGCAAGAGCCTTAGGATGATGATCAGTAAAGGGTTTGAGCCGGGTACCAAGACCAGCGGCAAATAACATTGCTTTCAAAAGTTTTGATTAAATAAATTACAAAAAATGTACTGCAAGATAGTGCGCAAGTGTTATTTATAGTAGAAACATATTGGGCTATTCCGAAAAAAGCATGCTTCTTGCAAAAAAGCAGCATCTAATGACAATAGACCCACATGAATAAAAAACAACAAAACACGAGGCAGAAAAATTCAGAAGATACGCTCAGCTCAGAAAGCATCATCATCAAAGAAAAAAAGGTTGTTCCATAATTTGTTGCCGCTGCTTTCTCGTATTTTAATTATTCCTTGAACTTAAGCAAACAACCATCACCATAACTCAAAAAACGATAATCATTTGCAAGGGCAAAATCATACATAGATTTCCAATTATCGCCTATCAAAGCGGCAATCAAGAGTAATAATGTTGAATTAGGTTGGTGAAAATTGGTAATGAGCATATCCACTATTTTTGCTTTGTACGTTGGCGCAATCATAATTTGGGTGCGCGTTACAAGCTTAGTTTTATCATTAGTCCGCATCCAATTTATCAAAGTTTCAATGGCAACACTAGGATCGATATCTGGCTGCATTTCATAAGCATCCCATTGACTAATAGCGATGCCATCCCACTGTATATTTTGTTTGTGATACAACTTCAAACCCATCCAATACAGACTTTCTAGACTGCGCATTGAAGTTGTTCCTACAGCAATAATACTGCCCAATTTTTGATGCAATTGTTGTAAAAAATCAATAGAAAATTCTACCCATTCAGCATGCATTTCATGCTCACCGATTCTTTCTGATTTTACTTGTTTAAATGTTCCTGCCCCAACATGTAGTGTCAGAAAACCCTGTTGAATAGACTTATGGCTTAACTGTTCGAAAATAAAAGGTGTAAAATGCAGCCCTGCGGTTGGCGCTGCCACACTACCCTCTTCTCGCGCATAAATGGTTTGATATCGATCTTTATCGGACTCTTGCATATCGCGATGCATATAAGGCGGTAAAGGCACTTTGCCTACAGAATGCAACACTTCAGCAAAACTAATTTCAGGATTTCCCCAAGATAAGTGCACAATAAAAATTCCTTCCTGCTTTTCTATAAGTTGAGCATCAATGGTGATGTTGAGCTGGGGATCTTGCAAGAAAACAACATCGCCATTCTTCCATTTGTTAGCGCCACCAATAAGACATTGCCAATAAACCTCACTCTTTTGCGTCATCGCCGTTTGCATATCAGCATATCGCGTATCGGGTTCAAGGCAAAATATTTCAATTTTTGCACCAGTAGATTTATGAAACAAAAGACGGACTTGTACAACCTTGGTTTGATTGAAAACCATCAAAGCATCTGCGGGTAAATAATCAGCGATATTCTTATAAACATCTTGCTGCAACTCGCCATTCTCATATACCAACAATTTTGAACTGTCGCGTTCCTCTTTCGGAAATTGTGCGACTCGATTGTCGGGTAAATGATAGGTAAAATCTTCAATTTTCAATTCTCTTGGATGCATTTTACCCAATTTTAGTGATACTAATTCCAGTAATTTTTCGATACAAATCAATGGCAAACAGATCAGTCATGCCAGCGATAAAATCCACAACAGATTGAATGTTGTGGTATAGATCATTTTCGGATTCCAAGTTAACAGGAAATTGCTTGGGAATCAACTGCAATAACTTTTCAGATTTAGACTCTTGAGGATGAAGAACTGCATGAACAAAATCTTTGAGCAAATGACCAATAATATGAAAACCACTTAATTCAATTTCTACAACTGCCTTGTGGTTATATATATGATTGTAAGAGTAGGTATTGATTTCTTGCACCAATTGCTGTTGTTGTAGGGGCAAACAAGACAATAAATCTTTATCAAGTTTACCGGCCAACAGAATTGCTTCGTTTTCCATAAACAAATCCGCCATTTTGCCAATCATCAAACCTATCCAATTGGCACGAATAAACTGTGCTTGCTGATTAGGATCGTTGATGCGTGACAGTTTGTTCACGATTTTATCAAGCCCATTATATTCTGCAGTGTTTTCAAAAAAGGGCAATAACAGAGATTTGAATCGATCGAGTGAAATGATGCCTAAACGATGTGCATCTTCCAAATCAATTACCCGGTAACAAATATCATCAGCTGCTTCAACTAAATAAACAAATGGATGACGAGCAAATACATTATCGTCAACTTGAGGAATACCCAATGTTTGAGCAATACTGGTGTAGGTTTGAATTTCTGTATCAAAAAAGCCAGACTTTTTAAAAGAAATTCCCTTCTCCTTATTGAATCCTTTTTCAGAACTGCAAGGATATTTTACAATAGAAGCCAAGGTGGTATAAGTAAGCCTATAGCCTCCTTCTTCTGGCTCATCAAAGTTGTGCGTAAGGGTACGCAAGGCATTGCTATTCCCTTCAAATTTTTTAAAATCAAGTTGCTGATTCAGGCTTAAATATTGTTCTATTCGTGCCTTGTCCGCACCTGTTACTTGAGCAAAAAACGCACGAATGGCATCTTCGCCTGAATGGCCAAAAGGAGGATTGCCAATATCGTGTGCTAAGCAGGCAGAAGCAATAACATATGCCAATTCATGTCGATAAAATTCTTTAAAATCTTCGCTGGCATCTGGGTATTGTGCCGCTATTCTCTCGCCTACCATTCGGCCCAAAGAACGACCTACAGAGGCCACCTCTAAACTATGTGTAAGACGATTGTGGACGAATACAGGACCTGGCAACGGAAAGACTTGCGTCTTATTTTGCAAGCGGCGAAAAGCAGATGAAAATATGATTCTATCATAATCTCGCATGTAGGAATTCCTTGCCTGATCTGGATTTCTGACTTTTTCTTCCAATTCGCCTGTGCGACGAGGACTGTACAAACTTTGCCAATTCATCATTGCTTTTGCCGTATTATTTGTTTGCCTTTATGACTTTTTCAATGCCCAAAATTTTACCTGAAGCATCAGCTATGTGCACGAAATACAGACCTGCTGATAAAGCACTCATATCCATCATGGTATTACTCTTCGATTCAAAAATGGTTTTACCCACACAATCATTTAACCTTATCCTTAAGTTTAATGGCGACTGCACTTGCATAAAATCAATCATTGGATTCGGAAAAAGATGGTACAATGTTGATGAACTACTTTCTACAATGGACAAATTTTGAACCTTCAAAACATCCGATTCGTTTTTACATCCATTAACATCACTCACCTTTACAGAATAATCCCCATCAAAGCTCATGGTAAAAGTAGAACTACTAGCAGCGCTAATCACCTTCCCATTGCGATACCATTGATAAGAAGCATAAATGGGCGCTACAGAAAGGAGGGCTCCCAATTGGGTAATAATGGGTAATGGTACAGGACTAAATGTAGTAACGGTAGAGCTATTAGAGATAGCGGTGCATCCTAAAGGATTGGTGACCCTTAACTGATAAACGCCCTTCAAATTGACCACAATACTACTATTGGTATCGCTTAAAAGCACATCATCTTTTAGCCATTGGTATTTGTATCCAGGGCCAAGACTAGTAGTCGAAAACAACTTTATTTTTACCCCATCACAGATATTAATGTCTGTTGGATTAATGGATGTTTTTGTAAAACTTGAATCGATATCTACCACTACAGCAGCCGTATCATTGCAATTAGGTGCATTACTCACTATTACACGGTAAAAACCTGCATCTATTGCATTAAAAGTATCTGCAGTAGCGCCTAAAATATCGGAGCCCGCCATTTGCCATTGGTAATTAATACCATAAGGTTTTACGATGGCTTCTAGTGTTAGCTTAGATCCTTTGCAAACGAAAAATTTGGGTGCCGTGATAGCCGTGATATTCACTTTAGGCTTGCTGTGTGTACTTACATTTATGGATGCCCGACCACTTTCGCAAGCCCATAAATTGGTTTGCGAGACATAATAAAGAACAGAGCCATCAACAGCAGTTGAGGGTGTTGGTGCCGTTGCGGAAGCCACACCACCTGCGGCAACTGTGTACCATTTTAAAAATGAACCTGTGGCTGCAAGGGGCAGCGCAGTGGCACCTAGGCAATATCGGATGTCGCTTACCGTAGGCAAAGCTGGTGTGGGATGTATTATGACGGTTATCGGCAATCTGGAACTTTCACAACCTATTGTACCCTGACTCACATAGTACATAAATGTACCAGCAAGCGCAGTATTAGGCGTAGGAGCAGTAGTCATACCTGTTCCGCCAGAGGCAGTGCTGTACCAAAATAAAGTGGCTGATCCACTTGCAGTCAAAGGCAAAGCCGCAGCACCGCTACAATACACTAGCGTATCTTTTGCTGTTGGCGCCAAGGGTGCTGGAACAACTTGTACAACAATAGCCGCACGTGGGCTTTCGCCACAAGCCGAAGATTGGGTAACATAATAGGTAGTCGTGCCCGTAAATGCTACAGAAGGTGTTGGAGCTGTTGTGGTACCCGTGCCGCCTGTTGCTGAGCTATACCACTTTAACGCAGTGCCTATGGCTGTTAAAGGAACAGGAGTGCTGCTGGTGCATAAAATTAGTGGAGAGCTCACTAATGGGGCAGCAGGGATCGTAGCGGCATTGCAAATAAATCGAACCCTACTATTCTGGTCATCGGCAATAAATACATTGTTTACCTTATCTACATAAATCCCTTTGGGGTTGGCCAATTGAGCAAAAATCGCTAAACCACCATCTCCACTAAAACCAAAAGAACCAGTACCGGCAATCCTACTGATTAGGCCTGTACTCGTCGTTATTTTACGAATACGTTGGTTATTGAAATCTGAAAAATATACATTACCAGAGACATCAACATCAATACTGTAGGGCTTATTCAATCGTGCCAATGTGGCGGCAGCACCATCTCCACTAAAACCAGCTGTACCCGTACCAGCAATAGTACTGATAAAACCTGTACTCGCTGTTACTTTTCTAATTCGATTATTGGCAGCATCGGCAATGTATAAATTATTAGCAGCATCAACAGCCACACTAAAGGGCTGGTATAATCTAGCCAAGGTTGCAGCAGCACCATCACCCGAGAAACCCGGACTCGTAGTACCTGCAACAGTGCTGATTTTACCGCTGCTTGCCGTTACTTTTCTGATACAATTATTAGACACATCTGCAATAAACAAATTGCCACTCGCATCTACTGTTACATCATAAGGAGACTGTAAACGTGCTGCAGTAGCAGCACCACCATCACCTGAAAAACCACCCGAACCAATCCCAGCCACTGTAGAAATCAAGCCTGTTGCTGCTGTAATTTTTCGAATACAATGATTACCGACATCTGCGACATAAACATTACCAGCGGCATCTACGTCTAACCCGATAGGAGAGTTAAAAGTAGCCGAAGTAGCTGCTCCGCCATCACCAGAATACCCAATACTGCCTGTTCCAGCAATGGTGGTGATGACACCTGTAGCGGCAGTTATTTTTCTAATTCTTTGATTAGCAGCATCGGCGATGTATATATTACCAAAGGTATCCAAGGATACATCTTGAGGCCCATTGAGCACAGCTGAGGTGGCGGCCGAACCGTCGCCCGAAAAACCCACTGTGCCTGTTCCTGCAATAGTATTGATATTTTGGGCAAAGCCTTTGGGCAAAAAAGCCAAAAGCGCAATGAGGCCCAGAAAAAAAAGTTTTGTTTTCACGGAATGGATATTTTGAGGATGGGGTATGCCGATATTCTTTATGGTTTGAAGCCCATTTGAACCTGCAATTTAAGGAATGCACAAAAACGAAACCATATGTTTTAACAATACGCCGTAAAACTAACCGTTTCTACCTTCTAACATCGGTACAAAATCAAAATCACCCAACTCTTCAGTGATGATTTTATGGTCTATTTCTTTTGTAATCTTCAACATTCGCTGCCCATTTTCGTCGCCAACAGGGATAACAAAAATGCCGCCTGGTTTCAATTGTTCAATTAATTTTTCAGGAACGAAGGGCGCACCAGCCGTAACAATTATTTTGTCGAAAGGAGCAAAAGTGGGTAATCCAACATAACCATCTCCATAGAAACGCTTAATCGTTGGGTATTTTTTTATAAAAGAAAATTTCTTCTCTACAAAATCATACAACTCGCGCTGCCGTTCGATACTAAATACCATCGCGCCCAATTCGGCCAAGACACAAGACTGATAAGCAGAACCAGTACCAATTTCAAGCACCTTGTCAAACTTTTTTATCTGCAGTAATTCTGTTTGAAAGGCCACAGTAAATGGATGCGAAATAGTTTGTTTCGCCAAAATCTCAAAAGCACGATCTTCATAGGCGATGCGCTCAAATGCTGTATCTAAAAAGAAATGTCGCGGAACATTATTGATAGCAGCCAATACTTTCTCATCTTTAATTCCTTTGTTGCGCAAGGTATCTACCAATTGTTTGCGCATGCCCTTGTGTAAATAAGTATCTTCTTGTGGTTTGCCAATCTGCATGCTACAAAAATAGAAGATGCAAGCACAATAAAGAAATTGATTTTGTAGCTAAAGGAATTTATTTCTTAAAATTCACGACCAAACCCACCCCAAAGGTATTAATGGGTGTGAGTAAGGGACGCACTTGCATACTTAAGTCTTTTGAAATGTCAAAATTGCGCAAATGTGCAGCAGATATGGCTTCCATTATTTGACCAGCATAGCCTATAAGCGTATAGACCACCATCATATCCATACTTTGCTTGGCCTCATCTTGGTATTGCTTGATCCCTTCGGTAGATAAAACGCCCTGAAATTCATCTGTACTATTGGTCCCAAATGCAATTCGGGATACATAGGCTTTACGATAGCGCTGATATTCGTTGTTGCGCTTGATGACAAAATAAATCGTTGTGCCCATTGTGGCAAAAACAATCGGCATTTTCCAATATTGCCGATTATACAGTTGCCCCATTCCAGGTATTAAAGCCGCATACAAACCTGCACGTTTGGGGTCGGGCTGAAATTTTAATTTCTTTATAGACGCCTCTTTTGCCAAAGGCATTGCTTCCGCTACCTGAAAGGCAGTAGTATCTTGGGCAAAGCTAGGCAAGCCAAATAACACAAGAAATAAAGCAAATATTAAAGGACGCATTGTGGGGTTTGAGATGTAAAAGTAAAGCAAAAGAACAATTTGAAAATAGCCGCCTGATTTTTGTTGGGTAGCTTCATCATTTTCAATCAAGGTAATTTAAACTCATCGAAACCAAAAGCCTAACATAAATCAAATCCCTTAACCAACTTTAGCTTCGAGTATTTGCATCAAAAGCTTTATCTCATCTGCCTTATCGTCCATGCGGTGGTGCATATAGCATTGGCTTAATTCTTCAAGCAGTTGATAGATAATTTGCACGGTATTTTGCTCCTCATAATACTGGGGATTTTTAGGATCACAGCGCATTTTTTGTAAATAAAACTCCACATCATTTTGGGTATAAATCATGCCACCCACCATGTCTATAAAAAAACTAATACGGCGAAGAGTATCATCTCCTATGCTGTAAAAATGCTGTAGAGTATCGACATAAGCCAATAAAAATTGTTGGGGAATAGCAACTGCGTAAATAGGGATGTCTAATAATTCGGCTAAGGCGAGGTATAAAACACCTATTGTAAAAACGTTACCCTGCTTGCTTTCTAAGGTTTTATTGATAAAAAAATGGTCAGGATTTTTTTCTTTGAGCTCGTGCCCTTGCAGCTTGTAATAATTATATAAAATACCATTAAAGGTATTCACCTTTTCCATTGGGGTGAGGTAATTATTCAGCTCCAACCATAAATTCTTACGGATCTGCTCAAACTGGGTGAGCAAAAATGGAATATTCAATTCAGGGTATTGGTATTGTGCAACAATGATGGCCCCACGCAGCAATTCGGGCTGTTCGGCATGGCACCAATCACTCAAGTCTTTTTGCAACTCTTTGAAATGCACCCTATGAATTAACAGAGCAATTCGCTCCTGCACGTTTTCTTCCTCGGCACTTTCCCATAGGTATTCCAAGCTAGGCACGATCTCTTTGCCATATTGCACCAGTTGATGCGCAACCGTTTCAAAAACCTCATTGTCGGGGTCATCTATGAGCTGAAATAGAGCTTGTATTTCTTTATTGAGCTGCAAAATATAGGTTTCAGTTTGGGCTTTGTTCTATGGACTAACTTTTCTTTTTGGCTACGGCTTTCTTTTTGGGTGCAGCAGATGCGGCCTTTTTCACCACATCCTTTTTAAGGGCAACTTTCTTTGTTACCGATTTGGTCGCTGATTTGGTTGCTGATTTTTTAGTCGCAGCCTTTTTTGTCTTCTTTTCGAAAGCATCAGGAACTTGCGCTACAATCATTTTCTTAACCTCATCCAAAGAAATTTCACGTAATTCATCATCTGTAAATTTCTCTCCCTCGGCATTACGCGTGAGTTTCAACATCAATTTGCCAAAGCGAATAAAGGGACCCCAACGGCCATTTTCAAGGGCAATTTTATCCTCGGACCACTGCTGAATATAGCGATTAGCTTCTTTTTCGAGTTTTTTACTCACCAATTCGTCAATATCATGCTGACTTAATGAATCATAATTGTAGGCCTTGGGAATATTAATAAACAAATCGCCCCATTTGATAAAGGGTCCGAAACGGCCTTTACCTTTTGTAACAGGCTGACCTTGAAAATGCGCAATGGGTGCATCGGCCCTTTGCTTCTCCCCAATAATTTCGATGGCTCTATCCATGTCTACACTCAAGGGGTCTTCGCCCCGAGGTATGGATATAAACTGTTCATTCCATTTTACATAAGGACCAAAACGACCAGCACCGATAACCACCTCGGCATCTTGGTACATACCTAAGCTCAAGGGCAATTTAAACAAGTCCATTGCTTCTTCAAAAGTGATGGTTTCAATGCTTTGGTTGCTTTTAATAGTAGCAAATTTTGGTTTTTCTTCATCTTCAATATTCCCAATCTGCACCATAGGACCAAAACGCCCAAGCCTAGCGACTACTGGCTTTCCGCTTTCGGGATCTGTACCCAATACACGCTCACCTTTGATACGCCCTGCATGCTCCATGGTATGCTCAACCTGCTCGTGAAAAGGCTCATAGAAATCCTTAATCATGGTATTCCACACCACCTTTCCTGTAGCAATCTCATCAAATTCTTGTTCTATTTTGGCCGTAAACCCATAATCCATAATCCGCTTAAAATTTTCGGAGAGGAAATCGGTTACTACCATCCCAAGGTCACTAGGAAATAACTTATTCTTTTCAGCACCTGTGTTTTCAGAGGCTGTAACTGTATTGATTTTATTATCGGGCGTTAAGGTCAGGATTTGAAAATTCCTTTTCATGCCTTCTCGATCCTTTTTTTCTACATAACCACGCGTTTGCACGGTGCTAATCGTTGGCGCATAAGTAGAGGGGCGGCCAATACCTAATTCTTCTAATTTCTTTACCAAAGAGGACTCGGTATATCTTGGTGCTGCACGACTGAAACGCTCTGTGGCCTTCATATGTACCAGAGGCAAAACCATGCCTACTTTTAGCGGAGGTAGAATAGCATGATTGTCGTCGGCATCCACATCATCATCTTTATCTTCGAGATACACTTTAAGGAAACCGTCAAATAACATCACCTCGCCCGTAGCAGTTAAATGCTCTTTATTGGTAGAGATATCAATCTTGGCAATGGTGCGTTCAAATGCAGCATCACTCATTTGCGAAGCCATAGTACGCTTCCAAATAAGCTCATATAAACGGGCCGCTTCGGGATCGTTGATATGTGCCATACCCATATCTGTGGGGCGAATAGCCTCATGCGCCTCTTGTGCCGATTCATTTTTATTTTGAAATTTGCGACGGTGATGGTATTGATCGCCATACATATTTTTGATGGCTACTTCCGCTCCTTCGAGTGCCGTGTCAGATAGATTCACAGAATCCGTTCTCATGTAGGTAATGTATCCATTCTCATACAAACCTTGTGCCACACGCATGGTACGCGCTACAGCATATCCTAGCTTACGACCTGCCTCTTGTTGTAAAGTTGATGTTGTGAAAGGCGCTGCAGGTGTACGTTTAGCAGGCTTTACTTGAATGTCATCTACAGTAAATGCAGCATTGTAGCAGGACTGCAAAAATTGTTCTGCACTTTTTTCATCAGCTAATTTATCTGGCCCAGCGGCTTTAAACGTGACTTCACGGCCATTAATGTCTTTGGCGGTAAAATAAGCCTCTACTTTATAAGCGGAAACCGAATTGAAATTATTGATTTCGCGCTCGCGCTCTACCACCAATTTTACGGTTACTGATTGCACCCTTCCTGCCGATAAGTTTTTTTGCATACTCATCTTGCGCCACAAAATCGGAGATATTTCAAAACCTACCAATCTGTCTAAAACACGACGTGCTTGTTGGGCATTCACCAAATTCATGTTGAGCGTTCGTGGGTTATCGACCGCTTTTTTGATGGCATTTTTGGTAATCTCGTGAAAGACAATTCTTTTTGTAGTAGCAGGATTTAAACCCATTTCGTCGGCCAAATGCCAGCTAATCGCCTCTCCTTCGCGGTCCTCATCCGATGCCAGCCAAACTTCTTGGCTTTTTTTGGCCAAAGCCTTTAATTCATTCACCACCTTTATTTTATCGGGCGATACCGTGTATTTCGGGGTAAAACCGTTTTTCACATCAATGCCCATATCTTCCTTCACCAAGTCGCGAATATGCCCAAAACAAGATTTAACCTGAAAGTCAGAACCCAGGATTTTCTCAATGGTTTTTGCTTTTGCCGGCGACTCCACTATCAACAGATTCTTTGCCATTTTGTCTATACTATATTATACATGATGAGCGAATTGGGAATGTCCAAAGGCCGCTCGGAGGTTGCAATAATAAAATTTTTGTTTGATAACAAGCTAAAAAATTTGTTATAGACCTTGGCAGCCTTATGGCAAAATCCACTAGCACAGATTTTTGGAACAGCATTTTTGGCTGCTTAGAGCCAAGAATAATGAATGCTTATTGATAAAAAAAATAAGAAATATAGCTTAGGAATTGTTCGTAGCCGAAAGTATTTCATTATTTTGCCGCGATTTTTAATATGCGCACCTTGGACAAATTAGTCATTATACCTACTTACAACGAAAAAGAAAACATCGAAAAGATTATCCGCAAGGTAATGTCACTCGATGGGCATTTTCATATTCTGATAGTAGATGATGGCTCGCCCGACGGCACTGCCGATATAGTACGCAGCCTACAACAAGAATTTTCAGCGCAATTACACATGGTTGGCCGCACAGGCAAATTAGGCTTAGGTACGGCTTACATTTTTGGCTTTAAATGGGCTTTAGAAAAAGGCTATGAATTCATCTTTGAGATGGATGCCGACTTTTCGCATAATCCCGACGACCTATTAAGATTATATGATGCTTGTGCCAATCAAGGTGCAGACCTTGCCGTAGGCTCTCGCTATGTAAGCGGTGGCAAATTGGTCAACTGGCCCTTAAATAGAAAATTGATTTCGAAAGGCGGAGCACTCTATACCAAACTCATTACTTGGATGCCTGTAAATGACCCAACGGCAGGTTTTATTTGCTACCGCAAAGCTGTATTGCAAAAAATACCGCTCGACAATGTGCAGTTTGTAGGTTATGCTTTTCAAGTAGAAATGAAATACCGAGCTTGGAAATTGGGTTTCAAAATAAAAGAAGTGCCCATCACTTTTATAGACCGTACCGAAGGCACTTCAAAAATGAGCTCAAACATTGTCAAAGAAGCGATGTTGGGTGTGTGGAAAATGCGGAATTTTTAAATTGGGCATCAAAATATTTATTAAAAAAAAGAGCAACCATTTTGGTTGCTCTTTTTTTAGTTTTTTAGGGTATTCAAACATGTTTAAAAGTCAAATTTCACCCCAATATAGTTTTGTGGTGTGATCGCTTTCAACTCTTTTTTGATTTTGGCGGGCACTTGCAGGCTATCGATAAACTGATGCATACTGGCTTTATTGATGCCATTTTTGCCCCG